>CAJXMD010000030.1 GCA_913056165.1 uncultured Halieaceae bacterium | reverse complement strand
ATGGCACATGTTATTGCCATCTCCCAGCCAGCACACCCGGCGACCGGCGATGTCTCCCCGGTGTTCAAACCAGGTTTGCATGTCCGCCAATAGCTGACAGGGATGGAAATCATCAGTCAGGCCATTGATGACCGGCACACTCGAATGTGCAGCAAACCGCTCCACCACGCTGTGTTCAAAGGTTCTGATCATCACCAGATCGACCATGGAGGAGATCACACGGGCTGAGTCCTCAATGGGTTCGCCCCGACCGAGCTGGGTGTCGGTGGGGGACAGAAACATGGCGCTGCCGCCCAGTTGGCTCATTCCAGCCTCGAAGGAGACCCTCGTGCGAGTTGATGCCTTGGCAAAAATCATGGCCAATACTTTGCCCGGGAATGCCGCGTGGGGGATGCCCTCCCGCTGAAGCCTCTTCAGCTCTATCGCCCTGTGAATCAGGTCCCGACACTCACCGCCTGACAAATCTTTCAGGGTTAACAGGTGTCGTAGGGTCATTGGTTGCTTCTCTGTATGTTGTTAAGGGTTTGCGCAACGACGCCACCTAATTGTGTGGCCTCTGTCAGTGACATGACCAGTGGCGGTAACAACCGCAGGGTATTTCCCGCTGTTACGTTTATGATTACCCCGGCCTCAAGCGCTTGCTGGACCAATCCCTCGCATGGCAAGTGGGTCTCGATCCCGATCATGAGGCCCAGACCTCTGATGTCGGTTACCGTGGCAGGGTCGTCAAGTTCGGCCTGGAATCCAGCAATAACTGCCTCCCGGATGGGATCTGCCTGAGCCCACAGGGTCTCGCTCGACAGGGTATTGATCACCGTGCTGGCGACTGTGCAGGCCAGAGGATTACCCCCAAAAGTCGTTCCATGATGCCCGGCACCCAGGACATCCGCTGCGTTGCCCTTTGCGAGACAAACGCCGATTGGAAAACCGTTGCCTAATCCTTTTGCGGTTGTCAGTACATCGGGTGTGACGCCCATCCGCTGAAAGGCATACAGGGCACCGCATCGACCATTACCTGATTGGACTTCGTCGAACATGAGCAACCAGTCCCTGTCATTGCACAGGCGTCGCAGGTCTTTCAGGTACTCCTGATTCAGCGGTCTAACGCCCCCTTCCCCCTGAACGGGCTCCACCAGGACGGCACAGATATCCACATCGTCTGCGACATTCTCTATCGCGGCGATATCGTCGCGAGGAACCCGGCGAAAGCCATCGAGCATGGGTTCGAAGTCCGCTTGCATGATGTGGCCTGCGGTCGCGGATAGCGCGCCCATCGTGCGCCCATGAAATGCGTCCTGAAGCACCAATATGGTCGGCAGCTTCTTGCCTCGCTGGTGACCGTAGCGGCGCGCAAGCTTAATAGCGGCCTCGTTTGCTTCGGCACCTGAATTGCAGAAAAAGGTCGCGTCCATGCCTGTCGCGCCGGTGAGCTCTGCCGCGAGTCGTTCCTGAGCGGGGATTTGAAATAAATTGGACGTGTGTATCAACGAGCTGGCCTGCTCATTAATGGCGGCGGTAATGGCGGGGTGACAATGGCCTAAATTGGTAACAGCGATGCCCGACAGCCCATCGATGTATTGGCGTCCCTGCTGGTCCCAGAGAAGCGCGCCTTCACCCCGGGTAAACGCGACCGGAAGCCGTTTGTATGTGGGCATGAGTGCCGACATGATGGTTCTCGCCTAGTGCTCTTGAGCAGCCTGTAAAAAAGTGAGCTAGCATACTCGTTGTAGACTGAAGGTCAAAGTTACCAAGCAGGGCTTGTAATCTGTGAAAAAGCCCTCACCATGGAGTAGTCGCCAGTAGTCGACTGCGTAGCAGCGCCGCCTGGTAGCGCCGATGCCGTGTCTAGTACGACCACGGAAAGCAAAACGGCTTATTGGAACGCGGTTTAAAGACGCACTTATGAAAAGGCACCGTCCACCGACGGCAGCGGGAGAGCACAATGGACATCATGGACACCATCAAGGATCAAATTACCAGCAACCGGGTGATCCTGTATATGAAAGGGTCCCCAAACCAACCCCAATGCGGATTTTCAGCAAGGGCGGTGCAAGCGCTGGCGGGCGTAGGGGAGCGCTTTGCTTATGTGGACGTGCTGTCCAACCCCGAAATTCGAACCAATCTACCGAAATACGCCAACTGGCCTACCTTCCCCCAGCTTTGGGTGGACGGTGAACTGGTCGGCGGCTGCGATATCATTGCCGAGATGGACGAGTCAGGGGAACTCGCTGAGCTAATCAAAAGTAACGCTTGATTACTCGGTCGGTTTGACCGTTTTCATTGCCGTTTGCAGATAATTCTGCTCCCCAACCCGGTCCATCAGCGAAAGCTGGGTTTCCAGCCAGTCGATGTGTTCCTCCTCGGCGTCGAGAATTCGTTGCACCAGATCCCGGGAGATAAAATCTTTGACGGCCTCGCAGTGGGCGACAGCGGCTTTTAAGTCTTCATGGGCGATGTGCTCGAGTTTTAGATCACACTCGAGCATTTCCCGCGGATTTTCGCCAATCATCAGCTTGCCCAAGTCTTGAAGATTCGGCAGTCCTTCGAGGAAAAGAATTCTCTCCACCAATTCGTCGGCGTGCTTCATTTCGTCGATGGATTCGTGGTACTCGTGCTCTGCCAGTTCGACCAGCCCCCAATCCTTGTACATTTTGCTATGGAGAAAGTACTGATTGATCGCCACCAGCTCGTTGTAGAGGATTTTATTGAGGTGCTCGATAACTTTTGCATCGCCTTTCATGGGCAGAATTCCTGTGACTACGATGGCGTGAATTATAACGGGCTGGCGCGACACGGCCAAGCAAAAAGTTCAATAAACCTCTGATTTAAAAGCAGTTTTTAATGAGAATTACTGTGATTATCAGCCGCGTTTCAGGCGCAGGCAAGCGCTGCAGGGGCCGCGGAAAGTTCGTAGAACTGCGTAGCGGGGAGGGGTGCGAGCTCAGCGACAATTGCTCTCGCTAGTTGCTCGCAGGAGCCGCACTGGGTTGATACTCCCAGAGCGTTCTGGACGTCGGTAAAGCTACAGGCACCCGCGGCGACCGCTTTCGCGATTGCCTTATCGGTGACTCCTTTGCATAGGCAGACGTACATGTCGCAATCATATGCAATTGCGAATCATTGTCAACTGCATTTGCGCAATTAACGTTGACGGCGTCCTCGCGAGCCGGAATTTGTGGGCGCGAAACACGTTAATCCACTGAAACCCGTTAATCCACTTACGCATCGGTAATTGTGGGTCCCAGTAACCGTGTGCTTTTAAAGCCGCGTATACTTAACCCTCAAGCGAGGGCAATCCCAGTGACCATCACTCACCAGACACTGCAGCAAGATACGACAGCGCCAGACGAGAGCGTTGAGGAGCGCGTGCTGGCGCTTGCGGAGGAATCCAAGACCGCTTCGCGCATCCTTGCGGCTTCAACGGTGTCGAGCCGCAATGCCGCTTTGCTGGCCACGTGTGAAGTGCTTCACGAGCGCCGAGATCTTTTGCTTGAAGCAAACACCCGAGACATGGTGAAGGGCCGCGAAACCGGTCTCGAGCCCGCATTGCTGGATCGACTGGAGTTGACGCCGGCTCGTATTGAGGGACTGTTGACCAATCTTCAGCAGGTTGCTGCCTTGCCTGACCCGGTAGGTGCGATCGACGATGTGCGAACCATGCCGTCGGGTATTCAGGTCGGTAAAATGCGAGTGCCGCTGGGTGTGATCGCCATCATTTACGAATCTCGCCCTAACGTGACAATTGAGGCCGCAAGTCTGTGTATCAAGTCGGGAAATGCCGCCCTTCTGCGTGGGGGTTCCGAGGCCATCGAGTCAAATATTGCGCTGGGTGAGTGTTTGGTCATGGGACTGAATGCTGCGGGATTGCCGTCTGGTGGCGTGCAGGTCGTTGCAACCACCGATCGCGCAGCGGTGGGCGCATTGATAACTGCTTCCGATACCGTTGATATGGTGATACCTCGAGGCGGGAAAGGCTTGATAGAGAGAATCTCCGGCTCCGCTACGGTGCCCGTGCTAAAGCACCTGGATGGGATTTGTCATGTGTATCTTCACGATGATGCGGACCCTGAAAAGGCGCTTGGGATTGTGGTTAACGCGAAGACCCAGCGATACGGCACGTGTAATACCCTTGAGACCTTGTTGGTGGCAGAAGCTGCATCACAGCAGCTTCCGGTTATCGCGCGATCACTCGCTGAACTCGGCGTAGAGTTAAGGGGATGCGACCGCGCTAGAGAGCTCAGCGGCGATATCTCGGTGGCAGCCACCGAGGAGGATTGGCACACCGAATATCTTGCTCCCATTCTGTCGATCAAGGTAGTGGCCGACGTAGATGCAGCGATGGAGCACATTGCGACTTACAGTTCAGGTCATACCGAAAGCATCGTGACCGAGAACCACTCGGTGGCCATGCGCTTTCTAAGACAGGTTGATTCCAGCTCGGTCATGATCAACGCATCTACCCGGTTCGCAGACGGATTCGAGTATGGGTTGGGTGCCGAGATCGGCATATCGACAGATAAGCTTCATGCCAGAGGCCCGGTTGGGCTTGAGGGCCTCACCTCCTGCAAGTATGTTGTTTTTGGCGACGGCCATATACGCCAATAGTTCATGACCGCACTGGGAATTTTTGGGGGTACGTTTAATCCTGTTCACATAGGCCATTTGCGCGGTGGTATTGCTGCCCGCGATGTTCTGGGTCTCGATCATGTGCGATTTATGCCCGCCGCGCTGCCTCCTCTCAAAGACAGACCAGAGGTGAGCGCTGAGCATCGACAGGCTATGCTCTCTCTGGCCGTGGAAGATCTCGATGGTTTCAGTGTTGACGGACGTGAGCTAGAGCGCGACGGCCTCTCGTACACCATCGACAGTCTCCGGCAAATCAGAGGCGAGGTTGGAGTCCGGGTGTCGCTCACGTTTATCGTGGGAAGCGATAGCCTGGCCCGACTTCACCGGTGGCATCAGTGGCAGGACATGATGAGTGTGGCGAATTTGGCCATCCTTGTGCGGCCGGATGCGCCCGAGTTTATTCATCCCGACGTACTGGCATGGATAAAACATCATGAGGTAGAACCGTCCGCATGGCAGCGGCCCGTTGCAGGTGCTATCTGCCACCTGAAGCAACCCCAGTTACAAATATCATCCTCCAGTCTTCGTGCGGACATCGGTGAGGGAAAAAACATTTCATTCCTCCTGCCGTCCATCGTAATAGAGTATATTCAGTCGCATGGCTTATACCGTTCTTAGCACCCACACTCTCGTTAACAGGCTGTCGATGTGACTGACGCACTGGCGGCTGAAAGCGATACCTTTACTAATCTGGTACTCGACGCCCTCGATGACATGAAGGCGCTAGATCCTGTTGTCATTGACGTCAGGGCACTTAGCTCTGTGATGGATTTCTTGGTGGTAGCTAGCGGCACCTCGACGCGACACGTTAAGTCTCTTGCTGACAACGTCATCCTCAAGGCGAAGGAGGGCGGTATGCGCCCGATCGGTGTCGAAGGAGAGAGTGTTGGTGAGTGGGTCTTGGTAGACTTCGGCGATGTGGTGCTCCATGTGATGCAGCCTGCCACCCGAAGTTTTTATGATTTAGAGCGGCTTTGGACCGCACTGCCTGATACCGAGTGATGCGAATTCGGGTCCTGGCCGTCGGCACAAAAATGCCAGCCTGGGTCAATCAAGGGATCGCAGAGTATGCGAAACGCCTACCGCGAGAGTATCAGCTGCAGTGGGTGGAAATCCCGCCGGCAAAGCGTCAGGGAGAATCAGCGGCGCAGCTGATGGCTAAAGAGGCGGAAAGTTTGCGCAAGCAGTTGAGGCTCGGGGAGCAGTGTATCGTGCTGGACGTCGCTGGCAGCATCATTAGCACTGAAGATATCGCTGCCACCTTTGCTACCTGTCAAATGGAGGGGGATGAACTGGCGATTGTCATTGGCGGCCCGGACGGTGTGGCCCCCGACCTTTTGTCTGAGGCGTCTAAACGGTGGTCTCTAGGCCGGGTTACCTTACCGCATCCGCTTGTTCGGGTCGTGCTGGCCGAGCAGATCTATCGTGCTTGGTCCATCAACGCAAATCACCCTTATCACCGAGGTTAGCTGGTGTTTGTGTCGCGCGATGTACTGAGGGATACCCATCGGGAAGCGGCGATCAATCGGCAGCGCGTTGTTTTTGCCGGGTTTATTGTCTTAAGCGCTTTGGCAATGCTGGCTTATCGCTACTACGACCTTCAGATCCGCAACTACGATCAGTTCCTTACCCAGTCGGATAGAAATCGGGTCCGGCTCGAGGCGATACCACCAACGCGAGGTTTGATCGTTGACCGGGCGGGAAGGTTGCTCGCCGTTAACGAGCCGACACACGCATTAGCCGTGGTCATCGAGCGAGTCGGCGATGAGGCACTGCTGTTTCAGGAACTCCAATCGCTGATCGACATTTCCTCCGATGATCTTGAGCGGTTCGCTGAGCGTCGGCACCGGCGACGCCCTTATGATCCCGTACCCTTGAAGCTACAGCTCTCTGACGAGGAGATGGCCATTATCGGCGTGAATCGGCATCGGCTGCCTGGGGTGACGATAGAGGCACAGCTAACTCGTGCCTATCCACACGGGAGCTTGTTAAGCCATGTTGTCGGTTATGTCGGTCGGATTAACGAGCGGGAAGCCTCCACCATTGATGCGGAAAATTATCGTGGCACCCTGCATATTGGAAAGGTCGGGCTCGAACGCTGGTACGAGTCGGCACTGCATGGACTGGTAGGTAGCCAAAACATCGAGGCCAACGCCCACGGCCGTATTTTGCGAGTGCTGGAGCAGGAGTTGCCCGGTGACGGCGCCACGTTAAGCCTGCACTTGGATCTCGATCTCCAGCGGGCCGCGGCCGAGGCTTTGGGTGATCAACGTGGCGCGATTGTGGCGCTTGATCCCCGGGATGGGGGCATTCTGGCGCTCTATTCCAATCCCGGTTTTGATCCCAATCTGTTTGTAAACGGCATCAGTCAGCGAGACTACGCAGCATTGCGCGACTCCGCCGATACCCCTTTGCTGAACCGAGCAGTGCAAGGTCAGTATCCCCCGGGCTCTACCATCAAGCCGATGCTTGGACTCGCGGGGCTGGAACTTGATTTGGTGGAGCCCGATACCGCTATTCCTGATCCGGGTTGGTACACACTACCGGGTGACAGTCGCCGTTACCGAGATTGGATCCTCAGGATTCGGGGCAGAGGTCACGCCGATGAAGTGGATTTAAAAATGGCGATTGCCGAGTCCTGCGATGTGTACTACTACGATCTCGCGCGTCGGATGGGCATCGATGCAATAGCCACAGCGCTTGCACCCTTTGGTTTAGGCGAGAAAACCCGCGTTGACATAACAAGTGAGCAGTCGGGGATCTTGCCGACCTCCGCATGGAAGCGGGAGCGCATGGGGCAGCCCTGGTATCCCGGGGAGACTCTGAGCGTCGGTATTGGACAGGGCTACATGCTTGCTACCCCTGTGCAGTTGGCGCAGGCGGTGATGGTGATCGCCAATCGCGGCGCATCCTTCCAGCCTTCACTGGTGCGTAGGGTAGGTGACAAACCGCAGGTCCCTGTTGCGCGGCCCGCGGTGGAAGCCGATGAGGCTCATTGGGCAGCGGTGATTGCTGGCATGATGGATGTTGTTCATACACAGCGGGGAACAGCGGCTGCTATATCAAAGGATCTTGCCTATACGATTGCGGGTAAAACTGGAACCTCGCAGGTTATCGGGATAGCACAGGATGGGGTATACAACGAGGACGAGATAAGTGAACGGCACCGGAATCATGGATGGTTCGTCGCTTTTGCACCCGTGGATGAGCCTCGCATCGTAGTGGTGGTGCTGGCTGAGAACGGCGGTGGCAGCAGCGCGGCTTATCCCGTCGCCCGACGGGTTTTGGATCAGTGGATGGACAGGTGGTTGGACGACTGGGTGATGGGGCAGGACGATGTCTGATTACGATCGCAATTTACCCAGCCATGATCGCGATTTGGGACGAGGCACACCGCTGGCACAGCTTCTGCACGTCGATGTCTGGTTGCTTGTGCCTGTTTTCTTCTTAATTGCCGGAGGACTGCTTGTCCTGTATAGCGCGTCGGACGGCAGTGTGGGCACCCTGTGGAGGCAGTGCCGGAATTTTGCGATCGCTGGGGTTGCCATGTTGTTGGCCGCGCAAATTTCAGTGGATCAATACCGGCGTTGGGCGCCACTGGTCTATGTGTTTGGCCTGATATTGTTAATCGCGGTACCACTGGTAGGCGTCGGTGCGAAGGGTGCACAGCGATGGCTTAGTCTTGGCGTTGTCCGATTTCAGCCCTCAGAGCTCATGAAGCTCGCCATGCCCCTGATGATTGCCTGGTGGTACACCCGCTATGGCATTCCCCCCAGGCTGTTACCCTTGCTTGGTTCCCTTTGCCTGGTGGTGCTGCCTGCTGCATGCATCGTTATACAGCCTGATTTAGGCACCTCACTGTTGGTCGCGGCGAGCGGACTTTTTGTTGTTTTTATTGCAGGGGTGAGTGTCTGGTACTTGTTGTCCGCAATCGCCCTGGCCTTGCTCAGTGCCTGGCCGGCCTGGACCTATTTACTGAAGGATTACCAGCGCCAGCGAATTCTGACGCTGTTTGATCCCGAGGCAGACCGCCTTGGCGCTGGCTGGAATATCATCCAATCAAAGACTGCTATAGGGTCCGGTGGTTGGTCGGGGAAAGGGTGGTTGCAGGGCACTCAATCCCACCTCGATTTTTTACCCGAGAGTCAAACCGACTTCATCATTGCGGTACTCGCAGAGGAATTTGGGTTGCGTGGCGTTCTTCTGTTGCTGGGGTGTTATTTGTTAATTATTGCGCGCGGCTTCTGGATCGGCCTCACGGCCCAATCTTCCTTCTCGAGACTCGTTGCCTCGTCGATTACCCTGACGTTTTTTGTTTATGTGTTCGTCAATATCGGTATGGTTGCAGGTGTCTTGCCGGTGGTTGGTGTCCCTCTGCCTTTGGTGAGTTTCGGCGGCACTTCTATTGTCACGCTGATGCTGGGATTCGGCGTGTTGATGGCAATCAGTACAGAGAAAAAAAGGATTTCCCAGTAGAAAAAGACTTGGAGTGCTTGGGCTGGAGGAAATATGAATCGACGATTATCGACTGTCATGGGTAAATTGTTTTTCTTGCCAATGGCGTGCCTGTTGATGGTCCACAGCGCGCTCGGTGAATCTAATTATCTCGATAGACCGGAGGCTCAGGAGGTGCTTGATGCCGCTGTGGCAGAAGGCGTTGATCGCGCCTGGGCTGAGCAGGTGCTGGAGGCTGCCGAGCGAAAGCAAAGCATTCTCGATGCGATTGCCCGACCCGCGGAAAAAACCAAGCCCTGGCACGAGTATCGGAAAATCTTTATTACCGACAAGCGAATTCGTGGCGGTATCGACTTTGCGAAAGAGCATACCGACACGCTGGCCAGCGTATCGGCAGCCACTGGAGTGCCAAGCGAGATTATCGTCGCCATTATTGGCGTGGAGACGTATTACGGGCGTATCACGGGCAGCTACCGCGTTGTCGATGCCCTGTCGACACTGGCCTTTGACTACCCGAAACGTTCTGCGTTTTTCACGAAGGAGCTTAAGCACTTTTTGGTGCTGGCCTATGAAAGCGGTAAAGACCCACTCTCTTTGAAAGGCTCCTACGCGGGCGCTATGGGCTATGGCCAATTTATGCCTTCGAGCTATCGGGCTTACGCCAAGGCCTTCGAGGGTCATCAGTCGGCGGATATCTGGACTTCACCAGATGATGCGATCGCCAGTGTTGCCAATTATTTTATCGCCCATGGATGGACCGAGGGGCACCCCGTAGTGGCTGCCGCCCATGGGGATGGAGCACCGGAGGCAATTTTTCAGCAGGGTTTAAAGCCATTACTTACGGTTGGAGAGCTGGCTGAAGCAGGGATTGCACCGCTATCTCCGACGGATATTGATGTGCGCGCAACACCCTTCCGGTTTGAGCTTGCTGATGGTTTTGAATACTGGCTGGGCTTTGATAACTTTTACACGATCACCCGGTACAACCACAGCGCCATGTATGCCATGAGCGTCTGGCAGCTCAGTGAAGCGATCGCGGCGGGAACTGATCAGGGTATGGACAAGGACATCTCGAACGACTGATGGGCGGCTTTGGTGACGGCCGAGGTCATGCGGTTCTGGCACATGTCCGATGGATACTGCTATTTCTCTTTCTGCAAAGCTGCGGTACACCAGAGGACAGACCAGATAGTTTGCCACCCCCTATTGATCCCGCGGCGGTGCCGGACGCAGTGCCACGGGCTGACCCTATCGGGCGCGCGGGAAATACCAGTCCTTATGAGATTAATGGCGTTACCTATCAGGTAATGGAGGACGCTGCTGGCTATGAGGAGGTGGGTGTCGCGTCCTGGTATGGCCTTAAGTTCCATGGACGTGCGACAGCCAATGGGGAACGCTTCAGCGTTTATCAGCCCACAGCGGCTCATAGGTCCCTGCCTATTCCCACTTATGTGTCAGTAACCAATCTCGAAAATGGGCGGCGCATGGTGCTGCGGGTCAATGACAGGGGACCCTTCCATGGTGATCGGCTGATCGATTTGTCCTACGGTGCTGCGCTGAAACTAGGGTTTGCCGAGCAAGGAACCGCAAGGGTGCGCGTTATGGCCTTGCCGGTCGCGGGGGTGGAGGACTTAAGGAATGTAGAAATTCCCCCGGGACCTAACTTGCTTCAGTTGGGCGCCTACGCGAGCCTCTCTTCAGCCGAGGCTCTGGCCGGCCAGGTTCGTGCGCTGACATCAGCGCCTGTATCAATCGAACCCGTTGATACACAGAGCGGTCGCCTCCATCGGGTCAGGCTTGGACCATACAGCGAACCGGCACTTCTTATTCAGGACCAGCGGGCGCTGCGGGCTGCGGGCCTACCTGAGGGCAAGGCAGTGCGAGAAGGTGCTCTCTAGGACCGTCGATTTTGCTCCAACCCTGACGACTGCTACCATGCGCCGTCATTACCGTCACCCACGTGGAAACCATTCAAGGGGTAGCTGATGCTGCGTTTCGTTTTTCTGCTTTTGATCAGTTCAACTGGATTTGCGGCGTCGCTTGTTCCCGCACCACCGACGATCAATGCGGATGCCTACCTGCTGGTCGATTACGCAACAGGGGAGGTTCTAGTAGCTCACAATGTTGACGAGCGTTTGCCGCCTGCCAGTCTAACCAAGTTGATGACTGCCTATATTCTTGCGGAAGAGGTAGATGCGGGGCGACTTTCCCTCGATGACGATGTCACGGTAACTCGCAATTCATGGTCGCAAAATCCGACCTTCAGAGGATCATCTTTGATGTGGATTGAGCCCGGCAAGCCGGTGACCGTAGGCGAGCTTGAGAAAGGGATTGTTATCTCATCTGGCAATGACGCCACGGTGGCCATCGCTGAGCATATTGCGGGCAGCGAAGAGGCATTTGTGAACCTCATGAACAATTACGCTGACGAAATGGGATTGGGTGCAACCCACTTCGAGAATACTCATGGGCTTCCACACCCGGAGCATCTCACGTCGGCTCGGGATCTTGCCACGCTAGCCGCAGCGACGATTCGTGAGCATCCCCAGAGGTACGAGGTATACAGGGAGCAATCCTATACCTACAACGATATTACCCAATACAACCGAAACCATCTTCTGCGGGAAGACCCGAGTGTCGATGGACTTAAGACCGGTTATACAAGCGTCGCCGGTTACGGCCTGGTGGCGTCAGCGGAGCGTGACGGGATGCGATTGATTTCCGTGGTGTTGGGGAGTAACAGTACCCGAAGCCGAAAAGCTGAAACCCGGGCCTTGCTCAATTACGGCTTCCGTTTCTACGAGAATGTGACACCGCTTAAGTTGGATGAGTCCCTCGGAGAGACCCGGTTGTGGAAGGGTAACAGGGAAACTATTACCGGGGGTGTCTTAACTTCGCCCACGCTGACCATGCCGCGATCAAACGCGACTATTGAGGTGGTGGCAAGTTTTGCAGATCCGGTCTTGGCGCCTCTTGAGCGCGGCGATGAAATTGGTCTTGTTCAAGTATTTCAGGACGGGGAGTTGTTGTTTGAACAGCCCTTGCAGGTGCTTGAGGACGCTGAGGCTGCTGGATTCTTCAAGCGGCTTTGGGACAGTTTCAAGCTCTGGTTTTCTCAACTATTTGTCTGAGCGGGTTAAGCGAGATGTCACAGGAGTCAGTGACCATTGAGTTTCCCTGCGACTATCCCATCAAGGTGCTGGGTCGCGCGCGGGAGGATTTTCAGTCGGTCGTCCTCGCGGTTTTTGAGCTACATGCTCCGGGATTTGATGCGGAGACCATTCAGGTCAAAGCGTCGAGCGGCGGGAGCTTCACGTCAATTACAGTGACTATCGTCGCTACCGGGCCGGAGCAACTTTCAGCTCTCCACGGGGCGCTCATGGCGACTGGTTTGGTATCGATGGTGCTGTGACCATGCCCATGGAAAGACATGTGCTCGGCAAAGTGGACTATCAAGAAACCTTTGAGTCCATGAAGAAAATTACCCGCGAGCGAGACGACAGTGCTGCGGATCAGCTTTGGCTTTTGCAACACGACCCCGTTTTCACTCAGGGTATTTCCGGCAAGGCCGAGCACCTTTTGTCCCCCGGGGATATTCCTGTCGTTCAAATTGATAGAGGCGGGCAGGTAACCTATCACGGGCCGGGTCAGTGGGTGGTGTATGTACTTGTTGATCTGCGTCGGGCTCAGAAAAAGGTCCGGCAGCTGGTAACTGATCTGGAGCAGGCGGTTATAAAATTGCTTAAGAATTACGACATTACCGCCGCGGCCAATCCCCATGCCCCCGGCGTCTATGTGGATGGAAGGAAAATTGCCTCTCTGGGACTCAAGGTCAGCCGGGGCTGCAGCTATCACGGTCTTGCACTCAACGTGGAGATGGATCTTGAGCCCTTCGCCCGCATTAATCCCTGCGGCCACCCAGGTCTTGAAGTCACGTCGATGGCAGCGCTCACGGGCACGACCGATTTGCCGATGGATCTTATTGGTCATCAGCTGCTGGACCATCTTGAGAAGCAGCTAATCCCAGGTTGAGGATGGCCCCCCTTGGCTGTCGCTGGCATAATCGCGCTCCCACGCAGGAGTAACCATGTCAGATACCGAGGCCGATCTCCAACGAGACATCGCCGCACGCCGTACCTTTGCCATCATCTCGCATCCCGATGCGGGTAAAACAACCATGACGGAAAAGCTGCTGCTCTTGGGTAGTGCTATTCAGGTGGCGGGTTCGGTGAAGGGAAAGCGCGGGCCCCAGGCGACCTCCGACTGGATGTCGCTGGAACAGGAGCGAGGGATCTCCGTTACGTCCTCTGTGATGCAGTTTCCTTACCGGGATCGCGTCGTCAATCTGCTGGACACTCCCGGGCACGAGGACTTTTCTGAGGACACTTATCGCACTCTGACTGCGGTCGATTCCGCCCTGATGCTGATTGATGGCGCTAAAGGTGTCGAGGATCGCACGATCAAGTTGATGAACGTTTGCCGGTTGCGAGACACCCCAATCGTGAGCTTCGTCAATAAGCTGGATCGAGACATTCGTGATCCCATCGAATTGCTTGATGAGATTGAATCGGTTTTGGGTATCGAGGGGGCGCCGATTAACTGGCCGATCGGTATGGGTAAGGAATTAAAGGGAGTTTACAATCTCTACTCCGATAACCTGCACCTCTTTGAAGCCGGCCACAATGCGATCTTGCCTCCTGATCTGCGCATCGATGGCTTGGAGAGTGAGGAAGCGAAATCCTTGCTCGGCGAGGATTATGAAGATTTTTGTGAGGAAATTGATCTGGTACGTGGCGCCAGTCATGCCTTCGAGCACGAGAAATTTTTGGCGGGTAAGTTGACCCCGGTTTTCTTTGGCACTGCTCTCGGCAATTTTGGCGTGAGAGAGATGCTCGATCAGTTTGTGGATTGGGCTCCTCGCCCCCTGAGTCGGGCAACTCAGTCCAGAGAGGTCGACGCCTTTGAGGGGCAGTTTTCAGGCTTCGTCTTTAAAATTCAGGCAAACATGGATCCCAAGCATCGGGACCGAATCGCTTTTCTGCGTCTGTGCTCTGGCAGGTATGAAAAAGGTATGAAGATTCGCCATGTTCGCGCTGGAAAAGACGTCAAAATCGCTGACGCGGTATCGTTCAAGGCAGGTGAGCGTGTGCTGGTCGAGTCCGCGGTATCTGGAGATATTATCGGCCTACACAATCACGGCACGATCCAGATTGGTGATACGTTCACCATCGGAGAGGAGCTGCAGTTCACGGGCATACCCCATTTTGCGCCCGAACTTTTCAGGCGCATCAGGTTAAAAGACCCGATGAAACTCAAGGCGTTGCAAAAGGGGCTACAGCAATTGTCTGAGGAGGGCTCGACACAGGTTTTCTCGCCGCTGACCTCAACCGACCTCATTGTCGGCGCGGTAGGTCAGCTTCAGTTTGACGTTGTGGCCTATCGGCTCCAGGATGAATACAAGGTTGAGGCCATCTACGAGCCCGTTAACGTGTACACGGCCCGGTGGGTAGAGGCGGACGACCCTCGCAAGTTGGAGGAGTTCAGAAAAAAAGCGGCCGAAAATCTATCCGAGGACGGAGGGGGTTACTTGACTTATCTCGCTCCGACGCGGGTCAATCTTTCCCTGATGGAAGAGCGCTGGCCCGATATTCAATTCAGAGAGACCCGAGAGCATTAATCGGCAGACGGGCCCCGCCGGTCTGTGATGCTCGGAGCAAAGAGAGGACTACTTCTGGAGATTGGAATCCGCCGGCAGGTCCTCGTCGATGGGTTAACTCCGTTAGTGAGATAGCCGCACGAACAGCTCTACCGGAATTGTCCGTCGTTGCGGCTAATTAACAAAAGCGCTTATAGCAGCGCGGCAATGTCGTCGGCGATTTGCTCCGGTTTGGCCTGAGATCCGTAGCGCTTCACCACCTCACCCTGACGATTGATCAGAAACTTGGTGAAGTTCCATTTAATCCGTTCGGTTCCCATGATGCCTTTCGCTTGCTGCTTGAGCCAGGCGTAGAGGGGGTGGGTATCCGAGCCGTTGACATCGATCTTGGCAAAAATAGGAAAGGTCGCACTAAAGCGCGTGGTGCAGAATTCAACAATTTCTTCGTTGGATCCTGGTTCCTGCTTGCCAAACTGATTACAGGGAAAGGCCAACACATCAAAACCTTTGTCATGATAGTCCGCCTGAAGCTTTTCCAGTCCGTCATACTGAGGCGTGAAGCCGCATTTTGAGGCCGTGTTGACTATTAATAGCACCTTGCCCCGATAATTTTCGAGCGCAACGTTGTCGCCCTTGGCGTCCTCTGCTGAAAAGTCGAAGACCGTTGTCATACTGGAATCCTTGCTCAGATATTGATGGAGTGAAGGGCACTATAGTAACTCTTTATCCGCGTAGATAACTCTCGATCTCAAAATCAGTGACCCGCCGTTGGAATTCTGACAACTCTTGCCTCTTGGTGTAAGCAAAGAGGGTCTGAAAATCGGCGCTGAGATACTGCGCTAGTAAGGTAGATTTCTCGAATCGGGAGATAGCAACCTCCATCAGACAGGGTAAGTCATCAACCTCGTGCTCCATATCCCAGGCATTGCCGTCGATGGGATTTGGTGGGCTCAGTTCGGTATCAACCCCGTGAAGAATCCCAGCCAACACGGCCGCGAGGACCAGATAGGGGTTTGCATCAGCGCCGGCAACTCTGTGCTCAATACGCTTGGCCATTGGCGGACCCGCAGGGACACGCAGTGCTGTGGTTCGATTGTCGTAGCCCCAGGTTGGCACTGTGGGGGCGTGGTTACCCGCCTGAAAGCGGCGGTAGGCGTTAAAACTGGGTGCAAAAATCAACATGGACTCGGGCATAAGAGCAAGGCATCCAGCGATTGCATTTCCAAGGGTTGGGCTCCCTTGCTCGCTGTCATTATTAAAAACGTTGGAGCCATCTTTCTGAAGAAGGCTGCAGTGAACGTGCATGCCATTTCCCGCTTCGTTATCCATGGGTTTTGGCATGAAGCTCGCAATAAGGCCGTGTCGTGTTGCAACCGTTCGAATACCTCGTTGCATTCTAATAATCTGGTCCGCAAGTGTGAGCACATCATCGCTGTGGGCCATGTTTATTTCGAATTGGGCGGGGGCGGATTCTTTGATGATCCCTTCATAGGGTAGGTCCTGAATCTTGAATGCCTCGCGCAGCTCATCCAACATATCGCCGTGGCGGTCGAGCTCGTCGAGGGCGTACAAATTACCGCCGAGGGTGTCATGCTCCTTGAGCGCTTCGCGCAGCGGGCGATCCCGTCCGGGGTCGGGCAGCAGGCTAAATTCCAGTTCAACCGCCATGCACGGGGTGAGACCCCTGCGCCTGAATTCGCTCACCAACCGGCTGAGTATCTGCCGAGGATCACCCAGGTAAGGCGAGCCATCTTCGTTGACCATGGTCATGATCAACTGACCTTGATCGATCCCCCTTTTGGTCATGGTGGGTTTAAGAGATTCCTCCACCGCCAGGCAGTAACCATCGATATCACCATTCGCATGGGCCAGCGCGGGAATATCTCTACCCCATATATCGAGGCCCAGCGCGGATTTGGGTAACTTCAAACCATCTTTCAGCACTGACTGGATTTTACTGCGGGGTATTAACTTGCCGCGGGCCACGCCATTACAGTCGGTAATTAGCGCTTCAATCATGGCTACCGAAGGGTAGGCCTGAAGGAATGAGTCGACTTCCCTATTCATGTGATGTCCGATTTTTGCAACATAGCCCGACATGCTGGCTTGTTACTCGGTGCAGGGCAATGACCCAAAAAGGGCATAGACGCCGTGGGGACAGATTCAGTTCATGTAAACCGATAGGGGGTCGTTGCCCTGGGCCTCGCCAATATAGGGCATGCTGTTGATGAACAGCGCGAAAAGGTCCGCCTGACAGCTCACGTCGAGCTTTTTGTAAATCGATTTTCGGTGTCGCCGCACTGTCTCCAAAGAGATATCGAGACGTTCGGCGGAGGTATCAGCTCCGTAGCCCCGAAGTAACAGCTCGAGTACCTCGCGTTCGCGTGCGCTGACATGGTCTCGGCCAAAGGTCTTGAACGCCAAGTCGATCTGAGCGTCCCAGGCAGGTTGCAATAGATTGGTCACCTCAAAGTCGTCGCGGTGACAGTGGGATTTGATGGCGGCGGCTATCGGTTCGGCAAGGGTGTAGAGGAGGTCATACTCATCCTTGTGAAAATCGCGCTGCCCGTTGAGCCGCATGATGCAGAAGTTAATGACGCTGCCGTCATCGAGTCGCGTTAGGAAGATGATTTCATCCCGGGTGTCTGTCGCTTCGTAATAGTCGCGAAAGTAGCTGCTTTCTTCAAAACGGGTGCCCGTGAGCCGGGCCAGTCGATAGATACTGTTGCGAGGGCTGCTCATTGAGAGCTGATAGAAAGGATCCTCCCGGTAAGGGCCCTCTAGGTAGCGATCCACCTGAAGTGCTACCGCTTGCTTTGGTATTTCGTGGTAAAGAATTCGGGGTGGGAGATCTCGATGATAAAGCCAGATCTGTGGGTACTCGTGTTGCACCTGCGCGCCCAATGCAGAGAATAGTTGGGAGAAAAACGTGTCGTCTCCAATGGCTGCGATCGTCTTCGCCAGATCCACATTCCAGCGGGTGAAGCTCTTTAGATCAACCACGATAGCTATCCTGTTGTTAGAGAATCGCCCCAGCCGCTCTCAATTTACCAAGGTAAATTGTCGACTTTCCAGCGCCTTTCCCCGGCATTGCGAACTTTGTCACTGTAAACCGTGCTGCCCGAGGAGCCGTTGTAGCCTGCAAGCGCAGGGACTGGTGCCGTTTTCCTGACCGAGATATAACTTTTAGAACCTACTCGAGAGATGGCGAAGCGATGAAACCACTCTCCAACTCGATGGTAGCCACAACTAGTTCGGGTGTGAGTTCTGCAGCAGACGCGGAAAAGGCTAGCCTGTGCCAAGTCGGCGAGTGATTTCATCAAGCGCGCTGTCGACTGTGATTTTAGCGGATTCAGTATCGCATCGCCCCTGAATTTCCACAGAGCCCTCTGTCAGGGAGCGATCTCCGATGATGATGCGTAAAGGAATACCGATTAACTCCATTTCAGCAAATTTGACTCCCGGCCGCTCCTTTCGATCATCGAGTAGTACCTCGATCCCCATCGCAACCAGACCCTCATAGAGTGTCTCGGTCGTCTCCGCGACCCGCTCAGACTTATCCATACCAAGCGGCACCAGCGCGACCTGAAAAGGCGCCATTGCACCGGGCCAAATAATGCCGCGATCATCATGGTTTTGCTCAATAGCAGCAGCGACGATACGGGTGACGCCTATGCCATAACACCCCATGGCCATCGGCACTGATTTGCCCTGCTCATCAAGCACCGAGGCCTGCATGGCCTCGCTGTATTTTGTTCCCAGTTGAAAGATATGCCCCACTTCAATACCTCGTCGAATCTCGAGAGTGCCGGAGCCACAAGGGCTGGGATCTCCCGCGACCACCTCGCGAATATCAGCCACCTCATAATGGCGAACATCCCGATCCCAGTTTGCCCCCTTGTAGTGGGCATCAGGACTGTTGGCGCCGCAAACGAAGCTTGATAAACCCGCGGCTGACTGATCGACGATGATGCGGCAGCTCAAACCAACCGGGCCAAGAGACCCAAACCCGGCGCCCGCAATTGCTTTGACAGTGGCTTCATCGGCCATCGTAAGGGGCGTCGCGATCCCCGACAGTTTCTCGGCCTTAAGGGCATTGAGTCGGTGATCGCCGCGAAGCACGAGTGCGACCAATTCATTAGACTCGCTGACCACAAACAGTGTCTTCACGGTTTGTTCAACGGCGAACTTGTGTTTGTCGACCAGATCATCGATGGTTTTTACCAACGGTGTCTCAAATTTTTCGAGATTCTCTGTGAGCTGGGATTCCTGTTCTTTCGGTGCCGTTGCGGCGGCAAGCTCAACGTTTGCAGCAAAATCGCTGCTGTCAGAGAAGGCGATAGCATCCTCTCCAGACTCTGCTAATACGTGAAACTCGTGGGAGTGGCTGCCGCCGATGCTACCGGTATCAGCCTCAACGGGTCGAAAGTCCAAGCCGAGCCGAGTGAAAATAGCGGTGTAGGCCTCGTGCATACGCCAATAAGTTTCTTCCAGGGACTGCTGGTCGATATGGAAGGAGTAGGCGTCCTTCATAATGAATTCCCGCGATCGCATCACACCGAAACGAGGCCTTATTTCGTCGCGGAACTTGGTTTGAATCTGATAAAAATTTATTGGCAGCTGCTTGTAACTCTTCACCTCGCTGCGTCCGATCGTGGTAATAATCTCTTCGTGAGTGGGACCCAGACAGAAGTCCCTTTTATGGCGGTCCTGCAATCTTGCCAGCTCCGGACCATATTGCTCCCAGCGACCTGACTCCTGCCATAGTTCTGCGGGTTGAACGACTGGCATTGATAGCTCTAGGGCGCCGGCGTTATTCATTTCCTCACGAACAATTGCCTCTACCCGACGCAGCACGCGAAGACCGAGCGGCATCCACGTATAAATGCCTGCCGCTATCCGTCGAATCAAGCCTGCTCGCAGCATTAGCTGATGGCTGATCACTTCAGCGTCTGTAGGTGTTTCTTTGAGAGTGGAAAGAAGAAATTCGCTGGCGCGCATAACAAAAGAGGCTCTTCAAAAAGGATCACAATTCTACGGGTGTTGTAGCTGCGGCGATAGTTGTTGCGGCTTAAAATTTTTGGCCTCTAGTTTTACGTTAAATACAAGAAAAAAATTTTCTGGTTTTTCCTTTTGAAGCCTTGTTTTAAAGGGTTTCTTCGTGTTGAATTCTTGCGACTGTAGCGGAAGCGCTTTTTTTATAGTGTTTTTGAGACCGCAGTTATTAAACAACCCAACCAAAGGTGAGAATGAAACATGGCAAAAAAAGCAGTAAAGAAAAAAGCTCCGGCGAAGAAAGCTCCAGCCGCGGCTCCCAAGGTCAAGGCAATTTCTGAGAAGCTGACCAAGACTCAGATTGTTGGTTCATTGGCGGACAGTACCGGTTTGACCAAGAAGCAGGTTAACGCCGTGATGGACGCAATGAATAACCTGATCGAAGGCAGCATCAAGAAGCGTGGCGCCGGCGAATTTACTATCCCCGGCATGATGAAGATCACCACGGTTCGGAAGCCTGCGGTCAAGGCGCGCAAAGGAATTAATCCTTTCACTGGCGAAGAGACCATGTTCAAAGCCAAGCCCGCTACCACGGCCGTCAAGATTCGTCCTTTGAAGAAAATGAAGGAATTTGCGAACTCTTGATCGCAGCGGTTTGATTTCGGGGTGCGCTAGCCCCACTGTAAAAAAAGCGGCCGGAGGGCCGCTTTTTTTATTATTTTTGGTGACTGTTTTCACTGGTCGTAGCGCCTTATGACGACACACAGCCAGCGTAACGGAATCAATTTGAGGCCTTCATGGCCTGTCCTCTTCTCTAAAATGCGGGAAAAATAGCGATTATGCTCGTCTGAATTCAGGCATCCGCTTTATAGGCCGGCGCTTTTCGGGTATCTTCGCGACCTTATTTTTTGCACCAATGACCTCACAGAAGGGTGTCGGCAGTTCGACCCGGAGGAGACTTTCACCATGCCAATTTATGAGTATCAATGCACCAAGTGTGGGCATGGACTCGAAGCGATTCAAAAGTTTTCGGATGATCCTCTAACATCCTGCCCCGCCTGCAATGAGGAGGCGCTCAAGAAAAAGGTGAGCGCCCCCTCATTTCGCCTGTCGGGTGGTGGCTGGTACGAGACTGACTTCAAGACGGGCAAGCAAAAAAACCTCGCGGGTGAGGGGAGCCAAAGCGATGGTGCAGCGAAAGCCTCGGACGCCGGCTCGGACAAGACCTCTACCTCCTCAGGGGAGAGCAAAAAAAGCTCTGATGCCCCCGGGAAAACCACCGCTGCCTGAGCCACAGTTGGCTCATTGCAGTAACTACAGACTCTAGGGCGGTAAAATTCATGCGCACCCACTATTGTGGCTCAGTCACAGAAGCCTTAATCGACGAGACCATCACCCTCTGCGGGTGGGTGGATCGGCGGCGTGATCATGGCGGTGTGATATTTCTCGACATGCGGGATCGAGAGGGCATTGTTCAAGTGGTTTTTGATCCCGATACCGAGCAGGCCTTTGCTTTGGCGGATAAGGTTCGCAGTGAGTACGTGCTGAAAATTACCGGTCGCGTCAGAGCACGCGATGAGGCGACCGTCAATCCGGCGATGCCTACAGGCAAAATTGAGGTCCTTGGCAAGGAGCTCGAGTTGCTCAGCAGCGCCGCAACGCCACCTTTTCCCCTCGATGCGCATCAGTCAGTAGGGGAGGATGTCAGACTCAAATACCGTTACATGGATCTGCGTCGACCAGAGATGCAGAAAAACCTGATGATGCGGGCGAGGATTACCTCCAGTATTCGGCGTTATCTCGATGATCAGGATTTTCTTGATATCGAAACTCCTATATTGACTCGGGCGACCCCCGAGGGAGCTCGCGATTATCTGGTGCCCAGTCGCACCCACGGCGGAAAGTTTTTTGCGCTGCCCCAGTCGCCTCAGCTCTTCAAGCAGCTCCTGATGGTGTCTGGATTTGATCGCTACTATCAGATTGCGAGGTGTTTCAGGGACGAAGACTTGCGCGCAGATCGGCAACCCGAGTTTACCCAAATTGATATCGAGACTTCATTTCTCCAAGAGCGCGACATCATGGAGTTGACCGAGGGCATGGTTCGCTCGCTTTTCAGCGAGCATCTCGACGTGAACCTCGGCGACTTTCCGCGCATGACGTGGCACGAGGCAATGGAGCGCTTCGGGTCAGACAAGCCGGATTTGCGGATATCTCTGGAGCTTGTCTCCATCGATGATTTGATGGCTTCGGTAGATTTCAAGGTATTTAGTGGGCCGGCCAATGACGAGGCAGGGCGCGTTGCCGCTCTCAAAGTGGTGGGCGGCGGTTCATTGTCCCGAAAGGAGATCGATGACTACACCAAATATGTGAGCATCTATGGCGCCAAGGGTCTGGCCTGGATCAAGGTCAATAAGCTTGCCGATGGTGTCGACGGACTACAGTCACCCATTCTGAAATTCATGCCCGAAGCTGTAGTCAATCAGTTGATGGAACGTCTCGATGCTACTGACGGCGACATCATTTTCTTCGGGGCAGATAAGCGCTCTATCGTCAACGAAGCCCTCGGCGCCCTGCGCCTGCGCGTCGCGGAGGACCTTGGTTTGGTTCAGCCGGGTTGGGCGCCGTTGTGGGTTGTCGACTTTCCGATGTTTGAAGAAGATGGCAAGGGCGGACTTACCCCGTTGCATCATCCCTTCACGGCGCCGAGCTGCGATGTAGAAACCCTGCGGGACGCGCCTCAACACGCTCTTTCGCGAGCCTATGACATGGTGTTAAACGGATCCGAAATTGGTGGTGGGTCGGTGCGTATACACCAGCAAGACATGCAGCAGGCCGTATTTGATATTTTGGGCATCGACAGCGAAGAGGCCTCGGAGAAATTTGGCTTCCTGCTTGATGCACTGAAGTATGGCGCTCCACCTCATGGGGGCCTTGCCTTCGGCTTGGATCGACTTGTTATGCTTATGGTCGGGGGTCAGTCAATTCGTGATGTTATTGCGTTTCCAAAGACCCAAACCGCGGCCTGTGTCATGACAGATGCGCCCGGCCAGGTGGCAGACCAGCAGCTCCGGGATCTTTCTATTCGCCTCCGGCAGTCAGTAGCGGCCCCTGATTCTCCATAGTCCGCGCGGGGACCCCTGACGCGCGGGTCGCTTTCGGTCACAATAGGCTGAGCGAAGGGGAGCTAAGATGGCAATCATTCTTGGGATTGACCCAGGGTCGCGCAAGACCGGCTTTGGTGTCGTGCGCGTGAACAAGGGGCGAGCGACCTACATCAGCAGCGGAATCATCAGGTTGCCGGTTGATCAGCCGCTAGGGCCACGACTTGGGGTCTTGTTCTCGTCCGTCAATGAGATTATTGATCAACACGCCCCCGATGAGCTGGCCATAGAACAGGTTTTTTTGGCCAGAAGCGCTGATTCGGCCCTCAAGCTAGGCCACGCCAGGGGAGCCGCGATGGTCGCCTGTGTGCAGCGTGGACTTAGTGTCCATGAATACGCTGCCAGGCAGATTAAACAGGCAGTGGTGGGGACCGGGGCCGCCAACAAAGAGCAGGTGCAACATATGGTGAAGACGCTCCTGAGCCTCCCTGCGGCGCCAAAGGAAGATGCCGCTGACGCCCTCGCCGCGGCCCTCTGTCATGTGCACGCGAGCCAGACCTTGAGCAGGATTCCCGCCACATCCCTCAGCCGAGGCAGGCTGCGATAGGATAGCACCCATGATTGGATTTATTCGCGGCGTATTGGTCGCCAAACAGCCGCCAGACTTGCTCGTTGATGTCGCCGGAGTGGGGTACGAAATTCAGGTGCCAATGACGACGTTATTCGAATTGCCGGCAGTGGGCGAAGAGGTCACCTTGCTAACGCACTTCGTGGTTCGCGAGGACGCGCAATTGCTTTACGGCTTTATTGCCGAGGAAGAGCGGCGTCTGTTTCGCGAGCTGATTAAGGTGAGTGGCGTGGGCCCTAAGTTGGCACTCGCGTTACTCTCGGGCATGGATGCGAGAGCTTTTTCACAGTGTTTGCAGCGTGATGATGTGTCTGCTTTGGTGGCCTTGCCGGGGGTGGGGCGAAAAACCGCGGAACGATTATTGGTGGAAATGCGCGATAAGGCGGGTAAGTGGCTTGAGGAACTTGCGCCAGCAGTGACCGACAGGCGCCCCGTTACGCCCGCATCTACCGATGTTCGCGCAGAGGCGGAACAGGCACTGGTGGCGCTGGGCTACAAACTGCCGGAAGCCGCGAGGTTGGTATCATCGGTACAGGCCGACGATGCCGATTCCAGTGAGGAACTTATCCGTCTTGCTTTGAAGGCGGCTGCACCGAAGAGCACACGATGACGATAGAAACAGACAGACTGGTGGCCGCCGAATCCTCCTCGACTCAGGATGACCAGTTGGACCGGGCTATTCGGCCGAAGACTCTGGCAGATTACCGGGGACAGCATGTTGTTCGTGAGCAGATGGAAATCTTTTTGGCGGCCGCTAAAAAGCGTGGCGAGCCACTCGATCACACCTTGATTTTTGGCCCACCTGGGCTTGGTAAGACGACTCTCGCGAGCATTATCGCTCATGAAATGGGCGTCTCCCTGAAGACCACCAGTGGTCCAGTTTTGGAGAAAGCGGGCGATATCGCCGCGCTGATGACTAATTTGGAGCCGGGCGACGTTCTGTTTATCGATGAGATCCATCGTTTAAGTCCCTATGTTGAGGAAGTCTTGTACCCGGCGATGGAGGATTACCAGCTGGACATCATGATTGGTGAGGGTCCGGCCGCGCGCTCCATAAAGCTCGATTTGCCGCCGTTCACGCTGGTGGGAGCGACCACCCGGGCGGGTTTGCTCACGTCGCCCCTGCGTGACCGTTTTGGTATTGTCCAACGGCTCGAGTTTTATGGTGTTGATGATCTGGCGGGTATTGTCTCGCGGTCCTCGGGGCTTTTGGATATCCCGATTGAGCCCGAAGGGGGTCGTGAGATTGCCAGAAGAGCAAGGGGCACGCCCCGAATCGCCAATCGGCTGCTGCGTCGCGTGAGGGATTTTGCTGAAGTAAAGGGCGACGGCGAGATTACTCAAGCGATCGCAGAGCAGGCGCTGGACATGCTCAACGTAGATCAGCAGGGCTTCGACAACTTGGATCGTCGTTTTCTTCTTATGCTGATTGAAAAATTCGAGGGCGGCCCCGTTGGCATCGACAGTCTCGCGGCGGCGTTATCTGAGGAGCGGGGTACCTTGGAAGACGTATTGGAGCCCTACCTTATCCAGCAAGGCTATTTGATCAGGACTCCACGGGGGCGCATGGCGACCAAGTCAGCCTATATCCATTTTGGTTTGCAGCCCCCTGCGCCCTCGGGGCCACACAGTCTGCCTCTGGATCTCGGGGCGGCTGATGATGGTAATGAGAATTGAGCGATAGCTCGTGACAGAGGGCTCGGGGGAATTTTCGCTGCCGATACGTGTCTATATTGAAGACACTGACGCTGGCGGTATCGTGTATTACGTCAATTACCTGAAGTATTTCGAGCGGGCGCGGACGGAATATATGCGTGCCCGCGGCTACGACAAGCCTGCCTTGTTGGGGGACGAGCTTCTTTTTGTGGTCTCTCATGCCGATGTGAGCTACCGGTTGCCCGCCCGGCTTGACGATACCCTGCGGGTGACCGCGTCACTGGCCTCGGTGGGTGCAGCAACGCTCACTTTTGCACAGCAGGTGTATCGAGATCAGCAGTGTTTGGTAGAGGCTGTCATCCGTATTGCACTCGTCGATAAAATCAGCGGGAAACCCAAGCGGCTTCCCGCAACCCTGCGGAAAGATTTACCCGCCGTCTAACAACTCTGGAGGAGACCAAGGTGAACCAAGAGTTAGGCATAGCAGATTTAATCCTCGGGGCGAGCATTACCGTTCAGTTGGTTATGTTTATTTTGCTGCTTGCCTCGGTCAGCTCCTGGTATCTCATTGTTCGGCGGTTGATGCTGTATCGACGGATGAGTGACGAGCTTACCAACTTTGAGGAGCATTTTTGGTCTGGCGTGGACTTGGCTGAACTCTATCGTGAGGGAAATCAGGCTGTCGCCGATGGTGTTGTTCATACCGGAGTCGAGAGTATTTTTCGCGCGGGCTTCAAGGAGTTTTCGCGCTTATCCCAGCAGAGTGATATCGAGGCGGATGCGGTTCTTGAGGGAGCGCGCCGTGCCATGCGGGTCGCCACCTTGCGGGAAACTGATCGTCTGGAGGCGAGCCTGCCGTTTCTTGCGTCAGTGGGATCAACGAGTCCTTATATTGGTTTGTTTGGCACCGTATGGGGCATCATGCACTCCTTCAGGGGGCTGGCCAATGCCACACAGGCAACCCTTGCCACTGTTGCACCTGGGATCTCCGAGGCGTTGATCGCCACTGCCATGGGTCTTTTTGCGGCGATACCTGCTGTCTTGGCCTACAATCGTTTTGCGGCGAGATCGGATAATCTGATCAACCGCTATGACACTTTCGTTGATGAGTTTTCGGGTATTTTACAGCGCCAGACGTACGCCCAGCGTGCTCGCAGGGCGCAAGGATAAACCCCTTGAGAAGGCGTCGCGCGGTTGCTGAGATAAACGTCGTTCCCTATATCGACGTTATGCTGGTGCTTCTTATTATTTTCATGGTTACCGCGCCGATGTTGATGCAGGGGGTGAAAGTTGATTTGCCCGATGCCGCGGCAGAACCCGTCGATAATCAGGACAGCGAGCCGCTTATTGTGTCGGTAGATGCCGCAGGGAAGTTTTACTTGAACGTTGGCGGCAACGAGAAGCAAGCGCTGGAGTTGGCGACTATTAAACAGCGCGTGGGGGCTGTGTTGCGGAGGAGCCCTGAAAAACCGGTGCTTGTGTGGGGAGATGAGGGAGTGGCTTACGGGTTGGTGGTCACTTTAATGACCACACTTCAGGAGGCTGGGGCGCCGTCGGTTGGCTTGGTTACGGAAGAACCTTCGTCCCCGTGAATGCTACAGTCGATCGAGTGTCGTGGTTTGGGACACCCTTGGCCATTACCTTACTCCTGCATGCTGCAGTCATTGCTGCCTTGGTTATTCGCTGGGAGTCACCCTCGACAATTGAGGCGCGCCTTGCAAAGCCGGTGGCCATCAAAGCACAGCTTGTCAGTGCTGAATCCCTGAAGCCCAAACCCAAACCCAAACCGAAACCAAAGCCCAAGCCCAAACCCAAGCCCAAACCGCAGCCGAAACCGACCGACACCACGCCAGCGGTGACTCCAGAGCCTGTCGATCCTCCGGCAGAGGAAGCTTCAGAAAAGGAGGCCAGTGAGCGTCGGGAAGAGGAGATCGCGGCGCAGGCCATGGAAGAGATTGAGTCTGCCCTGGCATCCGAGCAGACCACTCAAGAAGGCAGCGTGGGGAGCATTAGTGACACCGTTGCCGCCATCATTCAGCAGGCTGTGGTGGGGCGCTGGACTAGGCCACCTTCCGCCCGAAATGGTATGGTGGCGGTCCTAGAGATCGCGTTGGTTCCCACGGGTGATGTCGTGGGTGTTGCCGTACTGAGGTCCAGCGGTGATAACGCTTTTGACCGAAGCGCTATTAATGCAGTGGAGCGAGCCGGCCGCTTTCCGGAAGTAAGCCAGGTTGAGCGAGCCCTATTTGAGCGTGACTTTCGACGTTTTCAGTTGATTTTTCGACCTGATGATTTGAGGTACTGATGCATTTCCTTGTCGCTGTCGTAATTACCCTCTGCCTGACTGCTGCGAACGCTGCCTATGGCCAGCTACAGATTGAAATTACAAAGGGTATCGATAATCCGACGCCCATTGCGATTGTGCCCTTCGGGTGGGGAGGCGCAGGGTCCTCTCCAGAGGATGTGGCCCGCATTATTGATTCCGATTTAGCTAGGAGCGGTCAGTTTGCACCCGTGAGCCGGCGCGACATGCTGAGTTATCCAACAACAGCGGGAGAGATTTTTTTTCGTGACTGGCGCGCGATAAACTCTGATTATGTGCTCATTGGTCGAGCGGATCCTCTTGATGGACAACGCATCGGACTCGATTGGGAGTTGTTCGATACCACCAGACAGCAGCAGATAGCGGCGGGAAATGTGGTGGGTCCAGCGTCGGAAGTGCGCATGTTGGCTCACAAGGTTGCCGACGCGGTATATCAAAAACTGACGGGTATTCCCGGGGCATTTGCGACTCGATTGCTCTACGTGTCAGTCACCCGCAATCCATCGGATAAAGACTTCTACCGACTGACCCTTGCCGACTCTGATGGTGCGCGCCCGATTGTGCTACTCGAGAGTCGTGAACCCATTCTTGCTCCTTCGTGGTCTCCGGATGGCAATGAGGTTGCCTATGTCTCTTTTGAAACGACGCGACCCGCCATTTATCGACAGAATCTGCGAACGGGAGCCAGAGAGCAACTGACCAACTTCAAGGGCCTTAATAACTCCCCGGTATTTTCCCCGGATGGGAATTCAATGGCCATGGTGCTATCCAAGGACGGTAGTCCCGATATCTACTTGATGAATATGGCGTCGAAGCGATTGACCCGGCTGACCCAGCATTATGCGATCGATACCGAGCCCACCTGGATGCCGGACGGCAAGTCCTTGTTATTCACCTCTGACCGTGGTGGGCGACCACAGATTTACCGCTATGAGCTCAAAACAGGTGCCATTACCCGTGTCACCTTCGAAGGCCGTTACAACGCTCGCGCTCGAGTGGCTCAGGATGGGCGCAATGTAGCGCTGGTCCATCAGCAGGATGGGGCCTATCACATCGCAGTGTTTGACTTGGTTACGGAGCGATTGACGGTTCTCACCGCGACGAATCTGGATGAAAGCCCCAGTATTGCCCCCAACGGGTCGGTGGTGCTGTATGCAACAAAGCGAGGTGGCAAGAGTATCTTGGGCGCGGTTGCCGTAGACGGAGGCGTCAGTTTCAATTTGCCGGCGCGCGAGGGCGATGTTCAGGAACCGGCGTGGTCGCCTTTCATGCCCTGACCTTACATACCTAGTTTTTTGTTATTTTCCACTTCGTTGATGCCCTAACGTCTTGCGGATCCCCAAGAGTCATCTATACTTCTCCGAAACCATAAACAGGACGCTGTCATGAAAGTATTACCAGTCGCTGCTAAAGCCACATCGCTTATTTTCGCTGCCTTGTTTCTGGCGGCCTG
>CAJXMD010000029.1 GCA_913056165.1 uncultured Halieaceae bacterium | reverse complement strand
GCGCGGCATCTACGCTAGTCGTTTGGAAGTACCATTGATCAAAGGAGGAATTAGCCGCTACCAGTGATCTCTCGTAGGCAGCGATCGCTAGACCAAGGGTTTGTTCGGTCAGCCCATTGGGATATAGCTTAGAAAACCGCTGATCATAATCTGAGATGGTTTTTATCCGGCTAAGCAATGCAGCTCGAGAATTATTCGCCATCTCATTCTCTGCTAGCAACGGCGACCACACCTGCTTGGTCAGCGACTCCTCTCGACCATCCAAAAAGAGCGTCGACCGGAACGCCACGTTGTACAAGGAGGGAGCGTTTCTGCGAACAGACCGGCCCTCGTGACCCACGGGGGTGGCAAGTTCCTGCTGAGTAAATCCTTGTTCTGGTATGTGGCACATGCCGCAGGACAAGGTGCCATTGGCTGAAAGACGCCGATCAAAAAACAGGTCACGACCCAGCGCCACCTCTTTAGGGTTCAGCGTAAAAGTTGCCGCCGGCAAGCCAAGCCACGCGGAGTTCACGTCGTACTCAACTTCGGGCTCGGAACCGCCGGTCTGAATACTCGGACCGATGGGCAATATGGCCTCAGATTGCGTGGCGTAGGTCTCCAACTCGTAGTGGTCCCGACGATCACCAAGACCAACCCGGTGACCGCCCGCGCCGCTATCGTTAACTGCCGCCGCGAAGCCACTTATTGACACAACAAGAAGCCCTGCAGGCATCAGAAAACCAGGTGTCGACATAAGTTGAATTAGTGCTAGCATCACCCTCACAATAATACGTAATTTGAGGATAACCGCCATGACCAGCCGTCTCCTTACAACTTTTTTTCTCTGCATTGGCATCTGCCTGCCGTTACAGGCCGATGAGACCTGTATGTCTCCCTACATGGCTAAAATCGTCGGTCAGGAGGACTATGTGTACATCTGGACTCTGGGTATGGAGGGTGTCGGTGACGGCGAAGACAAGCTGGTCACCGTTGACGTCAATCCGGCGTCTCCTACCTATGCGCAGGTAGTGCACAGTATCTCGATGGGCGGGCGCCATGAAGCCCACCACTCCGGGCTAACAGACGATCGTCGCTACCTCTGGGCATCGGGTCTGGATACGAGCAAAATTTTTATCTTCGACGTGCACTCTGATCCGAGCAAGCCGCGCTTGCATCGCACGATCGATGATTTTGTAGCAACCACCGACGGCATCGTTGGACCGCACACCAACTACGCCCTCCCCGGCCGCATGCTGATAACAGGCCTGTCCAATAACCGCGATCACGGCGGTCGAACCGGCATGGCGGAATACACCAACGCGGGAGATTTCATTTCAAGCGTCTGGATGCCTACCGACGACAACCTTCAGGGTGCCGTGAAAAGCGGCAGCTACGCGGATGGCTATGGCTATGATGCTCGCGCACTGCCCAGGCGCAATGTCCTTGTGACCTCGTCATTTACCGGCTGGAACAACTACATGATGAACCTGGGCAAAATGATGGGTGACGCGGAAGCCATGAAGCGCTTCGGCAATACTGTCGTCATCTGGGATCTCCACGCACGAACACCAAAAAAGATCCTCGACGTCCCGGGAGCTCCGCTGGAAATCCGCTGTGCCTGGGGATCCAAGTCGAACTACTGCTTTACTACCACGGCACTAACGTCAAAAATTTGGCTGATCTACGAGGATGATGCCGGAGAGTGGCAAGCGAAAGCGGTCGCCGACATTGGGGACGCCAGCAAGATCCCGCTCCCGGTTGATATCTCGATATCAGCTGATGACGATCATCTTTGGGTCAACACATGGAACGACGGTAAAGTCCGCCTATTTGATATCTCCGATCCCCACGCGCCCAATCAGGTGTTTGAACAACAAATTGGTGAGCAGATCAATATGGTCTCTCAAAGCTGGGATGGGGAGCGGGTCTATTTTACCTCTTCACTGCTCGCCAACTGGGATAAAACCAACTCTGCAGAGGGCAATGACTTGCAGTACTTCAAGTTGTTCTCCTGGGATGGCGATAAACTAACACCCCAGTTCAGCCTCGATTTTGTTGAAATGGGATTAGGTGCACCTCACCAAATGCGTTTTGGGGCTCATGCCCTCTATGCGAGCACTCCGCCACCAAGCAAGACCGTCGCTCACCAAGAGCACTAGAGCTTGAGGGCGGTACTCTTTGGGCCTGCATTGACCTTCCTTGCAGGCCTAACGCTTTCATCTCTCCCCGTCAGCGCAATGGAGCCCAGTGCGGACCCAGCGAGTAGCCCGGGTGCCACATCGATGCACGAGACCATGCATGCGCCGGCCTCTGACGAGCCGGTTATTCTGGCACCCGGTTATAGCCCCCTAAACTTTGTTGCGCCGGAAGCTGGCAGCTATCAATTGCCTAGCTTTGGGCAGGCGCCAGATGGTCAGGTTTTGCTCGAGAATGGCAGTATCTCAACCTTGCACAAATCCTACGGGGACAAGGTAAACGTACTGAGTTTTATCTTCACTACCTGCCAAGACGTAAACGGCTGCCCTCTGGCAACTTATGTAATGCAGCAAGTGCAGGCCAAACTAGAGCATGACCCAGAGATCAGTAGCAGCGTCCGCTTATTAAGCTTCAGTTTTGATCCTGAACTAGATACCCCAGAGGTCATTTCCGCTTATGGAGACCACTTCAGATCCCCGGACTCCGACTGGCTCTTCCTGACAACCACCGGTGACAGCATGCTTCAGCCCACTCTCGACGCTTACGGCCAGTGGGTTATTCGTGACTATGACGAGAACGGACATTATTTGGGCACCATGTCTCACATCCTGCGGGTGTTTCTAATCGACAAGAGCAACAGGATCCGCAATATCTACAGCACCTCCTTTCTGCACGCGGATACGGTGTTCAACGACATTAAAACAGTACTGCTGCAACCCGATCCCTAAACACCTACTGCCCAGTTCACCCTTGCCAGAGGCAAGGCTAAGTTTTTTCTGGCGCTCTGCATTAAGCACATGCCTTGAGCAGTCCCTAGCCCTGTTAGAACATGCTACCCTCCGCCCGCCGCCGAACAGTCAACATGACGCCCCGAGGTAATCAGCATGTACATTGATGGTCATTGGATCTCAGACCGAGACACTTTTACGGTCTTCAATCCTGCAACAGGCGAAAAAATTGGCGAGGTCATCGATGGCAACGCCTCGGACGCTCGTTCTGCGATAGACGCCGCGGACCGAGCAAGCGCGACCTGGTCGTCGACCACTGCCTACGAACGTTCACAAATACTTTATCGCACACATCAGCTCATGATGAAGGAGCAGAGCGCTCTGGCCGAACTCATGACCACCGAGCAAGGCAAACCACTCAAAGCGGCAAACAATGAAGTGAAGTATGCCGGGGATTTCCTGCTTTGGTACGCAGAAGAAGCCAAACGCATTTACGGTGAAACCATCCCCTCCGCTCGCGCGGATCAGCGGTTTCTCGTGCACAAACAGCCCGTTGGTGTCGTCGCGGCGATCACCCCATGGAATTATCCGATTTCGATGATCACCCGGAAGCTAGCCCCAGCCCTGGCCGCGGGATGCACTGTTGTGCTCAAACCGGCTGAGTCCACGCCTTTATGCGCCGTAGCAGTTATAAAGCTGCTTGAGGAGGCTGGCCTGCCCTCTGGCGTGGTCAACCTCATTACAGGGAGAGACCCGCAGCCTATTGGCGATGAATTCTGCACCAATCCCAAGGTAAAGAAGCTTACCTTCACGGGCTCTACTGCGGTTGGGAAAGCCCTCGCACAGAAGTGCGCGCCCCAGTTGAAACGCGTATCGATGGAACTGGGTGGACACGCACCATTTATCGTCTTTGACGACGCTGATCCAGTCCATGCAGCCAAAGGCGTCTCGCTGGTAAAATTTTTGAATACCGGGCAAGCGTGCATTAGTCCCAACCGAATCTTCGTACAGCGTTCACTTCTGGAGCCCTTTCTGAATACCCTTAGCCAAAGGGTATCAGCGCTCAAGGCCGGCAATGGCCTTCATCCGGAAAACAGCATCGGTCCACTGATCAATGAACGTGCCCTTGAGAAGGTCGAAAAGCAGGTAAACGACGCCATTGCAAAGGGTGCAATTCTGCACGCAGGAGGTAGTCGTGAAACCGGCGACGGTCTGGATGCTGGTTTTTTCTACTCAGCAACGCTTCTAAGCAACGTCAACCCCGAGATGATTATCTACCGTGAGGAAACGTTCGGCCCGGTTGCGGCAGTCATCCCTTTCGATAACGAGGACGAAGTAATTGATATGGCCAATGACACCCATTACGGGCTGGCTGCCTATATCTATACCAACAACCTCTCTCGGGGACTGCGGGTTTTTGAGCAACTTAACTTCGGTATCATAGGCGTTAACGACATCAACCCGACCAGCGCGGCTGCACCCTTTGGTGGGATGAACGAAAGCGGACTTGGTCGAGAAGGGGCACGAGAAGGCATCAACGAGTACCTTGAAACCAAGCTCGGCGGGTTTAGCATCTAGGCTAACCCCGCCCCAAGGAGAGAAGCATGGCAGGACCCGACTACCCTAAACTCGACACCCTTGCACTCCATGCGGGGGCGCAACCGGATCCCGCGACAGGTGCCCGAGCGACACCAATTTACCAATCCACGTCTTTCTGTTTCCCGGATTCCGATTACGCCGCCGCCCTGTTCAATATTGAGCGTGCGGGACATGTCTACTCGCGCTTGAGTAACCCTACCAACGCTGTGCTGGAGGAACGGATCGCCGCACTTGAGGATGGCGTCGGCGCAATAGCAACGGCCAGCGGCCAAGCGGCCCTGCATCTGGCCATTATGACGCTGATGGGTGCGGGATCTCACATCGTTGCATCTGCCGCACTTTATGGGGGTAGCCACAACTTGATGGCCTATACCCTACCCCGTTTCGGCATTGAGACGACATTTGTAGATCCCAGAGACCCCGAGGCGTTCAAGAGCGCGATCCGGGATAACACCCGCCTGATATTCGCTGAGACAGTAGGAAACCCGGGGCTTGATGTTCTCAATATTCCGGCTGTAGCGGAGGTAGCTCATGAGGCTGGGCTACCACTTATGATTGACTCGACCTTTACGACACCCTACTTGATCAAACCCTTCATGCTTGGTGCCGACATCATCATGCACTCCGCCACCAAATTTTTGAGCGGCCATGGCATTGTCATTGGCGGCCTGCTGGTCGATGGCGGGCGATTCGACTGGGATGCATCGGGAAAATTCCCCACGCTCACGGAGCCCTATGTGGGGTTCCACAATCTCGTTTTCAGCGAGGAGTTTGGACCTGCCGCCTTCATTCAGCGTGCCCGAAAAGAGGGCCTTCGTGATATGGGCGCTTGCATGAGTCCGACAACTGCCTTTCATATCATGCAGGGAATTGAGACCTTGGGAATCAGGATGGCACGTCACGTGGAAAATACGCGCAAAATCGTCGACTTTCTCGCCGCCCATGACATGGTGGCACGGGTGGGTTATCCCGAGCTGTCAAACCACCCCGATAAAGCCCTAGCCGAGCAGCTGTTACCAAAGGGATGTGGCGCCGTATTCAGCTTTGATCTTGCTGGCGACAGAGACGCGGGCATCGCCTTCGTCGATGGGCTGACTCTATTTTCGCATCTCGCTAATGTTGGCGATGCGAAATCTTTGGTAATCCATCCCGCCAGCACGACCCACCATCGGATGGATGCTGACGCCCTAGCCGCCGGAGGCATTGGGGAAGGCACTATCCGTCTGTCCATCGGACTTGAGGATGCTGACGACTTGATTGATGACCTCAAACAGGGCTTACGAGCAGCATCAAAAATTATGCAGAAGAAGGGGTGAGATGATGAAACTCACCGTCAATAACGAATCTGTCTACGCATACACAAACTCGAAAACTCACAATCCGTCTCTGCCCACCATAATCTTTGTCCACGGCTCGGGCATGGACCACACGGTATGGACACTGGCATCTCGCCATTTCGCAAGGCACGGTAACAATGTTCTTGCCGTTGATCTACCGGGACATGGGCGCTCCACCGGTCAGCCACTCAGTTCCGTCGAAGCCATGGCCGACTGGCTTCAAGAGGTCATGTCCGAAGCCGGTATCGAACAGGCTAAAGTCGTTGGCCACAGCCTCGGTAGTCTTATCGCATTGGAACTGGCAGCACAGCATCCGGAAAAGACCACCGGGATAGCCATGGTGGGCACCACCCTGCCTATGCCTGTTTCCGATGCCATTCTCAACGCTGCTCAAGCCGATGATCACGCCGCATTCGATATGCTCACTCAGTGGGGGTTCAGCAAGCGCCACCAATTTGGCGGCAACCGAAACTCGGGCCTCTGGATGGTCGGGAACACTCTTCGGCTCTATGAGCGCTCAAGAGCGGGGGTACTTTTCCACGACATGAGTGCATGCAACGACTACAGCGAAGGCATGGCCAGCGCAGCCAAGGTTAAATGCCCGGTACTTCTTTTGTTGGGTGCTGAGGACCGACTCACCCCGGTTCGCTCCACCAAAGCGCTTCGTGACGCCCTACCCGCAGCCGATGTCTGCATTCTTGATGGTGCTGGTCACACCATCATGGTGGAAGCGCCCAACGCCATGCTCGATGCCTTGCATCGACTTCTGTGAGGCGGCCTCTCTAATCCGGTTTTTTATATCTCCTTGGCTAGAGGGTTAATCCGAGATCAAGTACTCGCGTATCAACAGCTCTGTCAAAGAGCTTGATTCGTATGTCTATCCGGTTTGCAAGTTTTCATCCAGTCGCCATTGTTATCGCGTTTATTATCGTCATTGAGAGCGTTGACGTCGCCGCTACCGAAGAACCACGATTTGAACTCATCGATCGATGGCCTGACAAAAACATAGAATTGCGCGAATACGATGCGCGGATCCTAGCTGTAACTAGGATGGATACTGCTGAAAACGGCGGTTTTTCAACCTTGGCCGGTTATATCTTTGGCGGCAACACTGCTGAGCAAAAAATTGCCATGACAGCCCCCGTGCAGACATCGATGGCAGGCAGTGCTGTGCAAGAAATGGCTTTTGTCATGCCGTCACAGTTTGGCGAGAGCGACTTACCTGAGCCAAATGACCCCGCAATCGACTTACGGCCCATGAGTGGTTACGTAGCAGCTGTTATCGCCTTCAGCGGCAGGGCTTCTGCCAGCACTGCTGAAACACACTGGAAGCAGCTCCGTGAATTTCTCGAGGAGTCAAACCTCGAAGCTGTAGGTCCGCCGACCTTAAACCAATACAACCCTCCGTGGACCCTCCCTTTCTTACGGCGCAACGAAATTATCGTTCCCATAAATCGGGACTCGCTCCCCGAGACCAAAACCTGAAGAAGATAGCTATACCTAGGCGTGCGCGGTCGACAGATCCCGTCCGTTTTCCAGGGCTGCTAGAAAGGACCGATGCATGGGAGAAGACACCGCCCTCTCTTCTGACCATTCGCAAAGCAAGTGCAGCGCATAATAGGCGGCCGCTTTTTCACAAAAATCGATTGGTAAAGCGACTGAGCGATAACACTCATAACGAGTTCTAGTGCTTCGCTCTATGTCCAACCAGTCACCTTGGCATTTACAGGTCTCAACCTGCTCTAAAAATCCTGCTATCAGGTCGGCTCGCTCTATCGGTAGTCCTACGGAATCAGCCGAAATAGCTGTAAGTAAGTCCAGCATCAGCTTCTCTAACTTCCAATCTAACTGCATGGCAAACACACTCCTGTGTTGTTACTTAGGCAAGTGTGCAGTGCAGCAACTCAGATCGAGTTGGCTTGTGACGTCAATTCCTTGACATCAGACGACGGCATATCACCATCTCTCATGGAAGGCCGAACATCCCCGGAAGGAATGAGACCGATGAATTAATCTGCCTGCCAACCCCAGTCATTAAGGTCACTGTTGGCCGACAACCACGTAAACACAACATAAGCAGCAACACTCTGATCCAGATTCTCTGCGCTTACCTTATCGAGCGTATCGTCCGGCGTATGGTGCAAGTCGAAATAGTCACGCCCGTCCTGAACGAACCTGAAACTAGGCATGCCGCTCTCAACCATTGGCGTGAGATCGGGACCGGAGCTTGCCACCGTGTTGGACCCCGGGGCTATCCCCAGTGGCTCAACGAGGCGAGCGATCAGATTCACCAGCGGCAGAGCGTCATCGTTAACGCGGCTGGTTATCTTCCAGATTCGCCCGGCACCAAAATCGCTCTCGGTTCCAATAACGTGCTTTGTCAGGCTATTTTGATGGCGTTCCACGTAGGCTTTACCACCTAAGAGGCCCACCTCCTCAGCACCCCAAAGAATGAGCCGGATTGTACGCTTCGGTCGGAGACCACTGGCCAGAATCATCCGCGCGGCCTCAAGCGTAATAGCAACACCCGCCCCGTCATCGATAGCGCCGGTGCCGAGATCCCAGGAATCCAAATGACCGCCTATCACGACGATTTCGTCGGGAAACTCAGCTCCGACGATGTCGGCGATAACGTTACCCGAGGGCACCTCACCCACGAAGCGAGGCTGCAGGTCCAGCGCTACCGAGATCGCATTTTCTCGGGTGAGCATCCGTTCGAGTTGATCCGCATCTGGATTGGAAAGCGCGGCGGCGGGTATCTTTGCGACTCCCTCGGCATACGTCATTGAGCCCGTGTGAGGCATTCGGTGACTGTCAGTACCGATCGATCGAATCAGCAAGGCACCCGCCCCCTTAGCAGCCGCAATGCTCGCTCCCTCCCGACGCAAGCGACCAAAATATCCATAGTGGGACCCGTCCTGAGTAGAGCGCATGGCGTGACCCACATAAACAATTTCGCCCTTGAGAACGCCATTGGGCAGCGTTTCTAGTGCATCAAGGCTTGCAAATCCTCGTAGTTCACCGGTTATGCCCCCCTTTGGAGTGGCAATCGAACCGCCGAGGGCAGTCACTGCCAATGGTTGTGGGTAAGGACTGATAACCCGAGCACTCTCCGCGCCCCTCTCCCAGCCGGAGATCGTAAAGGGCTCCACCCTGACCTGCCCGAAGCCCATCTGAGTGAGGCTGCTAATTGCCCATTCACGTGCTCGCGCTTCCTGCTCTGATCCAGCGAGTCTGGGACCAACCTCAGTCGTTAGAGCCTCCAGCCACTCATAAGCCCGCGACCCCTCCATTGCAGCATCGCGAAACGCTTCTGCTTGTTTTACCACGTCGGGGCTAACACCAGTGCCGTCCGCTGCTCGGGCCGAAAAAATGAATGAAATTCCCGTTAATAAACATAGGGTTATAACTCTTTTAGAAACAAGAATTGACATGAGAATAGCTCTTGCGGCGGGGACGACGCAGTGTGAGGTTTCCCGGCAGGGATCGCAAGGTAATCGGCATACCGAAAACCATCCAACGGTAGGTTTAAGTGGGCGTCCCCCGGACAGAGCATCACGACCGTTAATGTCCGGCTCATGGCACTTTGTCGCCCATATGGAACTTTATGATCCCGACCTGCCTCATAGCTACAGAGCCATCGAAGATCCGCTGGCGCTTCACCTACTCGGATAGAACACAGGAAACCAAATGATGACCAGATGTTCGCAGGCCGCCGAGGGCAACGACCCCTCAGGCTCGCCAAAACCAGCACTTGTAACAAGGATTGCAGCATCGATCTGCGTTGTTTTCACCATCTTGGCACTGGCAATGCCCTCTCACGCCGGGGAGACCGCGACGCTCACGATCGAAGGCTCGGGAAACGTTGCAGTGGTACCTGACCAAGCTGACATCACGGTCTCGTTTGAAGAACGGGGCTGGGATGTCGCTGACCTTGAGTCACGAATGGACGGCAGGGTCGATAGATTGATAGCAGCGCTTCTAAAAGCTGGCATTGATAAGAACGGCATTGATAGCGCTCACGTCCGTATCACGCCAGTGTCTCGTTATGACCAAGCGACCAGGCGTCAGATTCAGGAAGGGTTTGAGCTCGGCCGCAATGTTTCCATCAACGTTGCGGAAATTGAAAAACTGGGCGCTATTCTTGCCGCCGTCACGGAGCAGCAGGTCAATCAAGTCAGCTCTCCTCGTCTGTCATTTTCAGACCACGAAGGGGCCTATCAGCGCGCGCTCGCCATGGCTGTCGAGCAAGCACAAGCAAGAGCTGGCGTCATTGCCGAGGCTGGAGGACTTGAGCTTGGGCCTATCGTACAAATAACCACGCCGGGCAGCCCGATTCGCCCAATGCCCGAGGGCAGACTCGCGATGGCTGCAACCTCTGATGTAGGCAACTACACCCCCGGCGAGATGCTTATATCTGCAACTTTAAGCGTTACCTTTGCCCTGCATAGCGATTGATTGATTACGGGTTCGGCGTGCTCGAGAGTATTCGAGACTAAAAGACGGGTTTAAAAGCGACAATAGCCATTCAAGCAACACGGAATCTCGTGCCAGAACCACTTGGAAACTGTCTCTGGTGACCCTATTATTGACGGGGAACCATTAAAAACTGAGGAAGCAAGCCAATGAGCGATAAGCAAGCATACACAGCGCAACTCGCGGCTGGATCAGCGCAAGGCATTGTCAGTACCAACAAAGTGCTGAAGAACACCTACATGTTGCTCGGTATGACGCTGGCGTTCAGCGCTGTTACCGCGGGCGGAGCCATGGCTCTCGGACTTTCCCATGGCATGGCTCTGGTGCTAATGCTTGTGGGCTTTGGTCTGCTATTTGTGGTGAATCGTATGGCCGACACTGCTAAAGGTCTCCCGGCCATTTTTGCATTCACGGGCGTGATGGGAGCGGCTCTGGGTCCCACGCTCAACTACTACTTAGCACTACCCAGCGGACCAAGCATGGTGATGCAGGCACTCGGGGGTACCGCACTGGTCTTTTTCGGCTTGTCCGCCTACGCGCTGAACAGTCGTAGGGACTTCTCGTACTTGGGAGGCTTTCTAATGACCGGTCTGATCGTGGCAATCGTGGCCGGCATTGCCAATATTTTTCTGGGGATACCCGCGCTCTCGCTAACTCTGTCCGCAGCCATTGTGATGATCATGTCAGGGCTAATCCTATTTGACACCAGCCGCATCGTAAATGGCGGCGAAACAAACTACATCAGAGCCACGGTGTCCTTGTACCTAAATATCTACAACCTATTTATCAACCTGCTGCACCTTCTCGGCGCATTTTCGGGTGGCGATGATTAAGTTGTACAACGGAGCCAAAACCCCGGCTCGGCCGGGGTTTTTTATGTCGGGTATTTTAATGGAAGTTGTATTTTGAAATTCGCGCTGGTGGTCCTGCACTCACCCGACAAAACGGAAAGTCAGCGCCGCACCCTGGGCTTTGGCCGCGCGCTCATAACCAATGGGCATGAGCTAACCCGGGTATTTTTTTATGGCGATGGCACGCGGATCGGCGAGCCCGGCGCCAGTGAGGCGAGAGACCTATGGTTGGGCCTCAGTGACACCTCGGCCACAGAGCTCGCGATCTGTAGTGCTTCCGCAGAGAGAAACGGGATCATCAAGGCGCCTAACTCCTTTGTCCTTGCCGGCCTGGGCGCCTTGATGGAATCAGGCTTCGACTGTGAGCGAGTGGTGACCTGTGTTTGATAAAACTACCTGGCTCGTGCAGTTAACAAGCCCTCCCGATGACATCAAACAACTCGAGCTTGGTCTCGACTGTATTTTAGCGTGTGGTGCATTTGGCCAATCGGTGAGTGTGGTTCTTTGCGATGAGGCGGTATCGCTTTTAGAGACTGATGCAGAAACCTCTGCTCATGAGCGCGATATTGCGCGAGAGCTTCACACTTTGCCTCTTTACGATATAACTCATCTCTATATTTTGGATGCCCAAACCAGCGCCGCTACTCACAACATCCCGGTGGACTTACACGTGGAATATATCGATCATGGGCAGTTCCACGCATTGCTCAGCTGCGCAAAACACGTCCTTACTTTCTAATGGCACTCCACCTTCTTTATACATCCCGGCGTCTATCAAGCTGTATCGCGGCATGCCACGAAGACGATGCCATTCTCATCATGAGCCCCATTTTTGATGTGGCAGCAAATCAGGCATTACTCGATGAAATTCCGTGCCCACTTTTTCAGCTCGAAGATAATGCGGAATTTACAGCGGCAGAAGACGCTGCTTCCTCCCAACTGAAACGCATTAACGATGCTGAATGGGTCGAGCTAACCACCCAACACCAACAAATTATTGCCTGGCACGGACAATAATCATGATGGACCTAAAGTCTCTCTGTGATGAAAAGGGTTATTTGCGGGATTGGGAGGGCTGGGACGAGCCAATCGCGTTAGCCTTCGCTCAGGAAGAGGGAATCGATCTAACCCCTGCCCACTGGGAAATCCTGACGTTACTGCGTGATTACTATGGCACCTATGGCGCCTCCCCTGCCAACCGGGCATTGGTGAACTGGGTGAAGAAGCGGACCAACCCTGACAAAGGCAACTCGCTATATCTCATGGGGCTATTCCCCGGAAGCCCAACCCGGAGCGCCTCACGTATCGCAGGTTTGCCAAAGCCTAAAAATTGTCTCTGATCCGCCCATGCCTTTGCAGACAGCCCGCCCCCAGGAGTATGACCAGCTACTAACCGAAAAAATCCGGCGGTGGCAGCCCGTGTTCAGCGCTCTCGGAGGCCCGCCCGCCAGCATCATTCCGTCCCCCAAAACAGGCTATCGTTTGAGAGCGGAATTTCGAATGTGGCACGAGGGAGATGACATTCACTACGTGATGTTTGCGCCCGATCGCCCCAAGGAACCCATCATCATCACCGAGTTCCCCATCGCGAGCCGGGTCATTCAAGAAGTCATGGAACCCTTAAGGGCGCGCTTGAGGGAGAATCAGATTCTGCGTCGCAAATTATTCCAGATTGAGTTTTTGAGCACCCTGTCTGGCGACCTATTAATTACCCTGATTTATCACCGACCACTGGATGAGAGCTGGCGACAAGCAGCAAGTACCATATCAGATGAAATCGAGGTGCCGATCATCGGCCGCAGTCGCAAACAGAAGGTTGTCATTGGCCGCGACTGGGTAGAGGAGACGCTCACCATTCATGGATCGGCGTTGCGTTTCAAACAGCCCGAGGGGGCGTTTACCCAGCCAAATGGTGATGTAAACCAGCAGATGCTCGAATGGGCGACCTCGCGTCAACTCGATAGCCAACAGGATCTGCTGGAGCTTTACTGCGGAGTGGGAAACTTCACCTTGCCGCTCTCTTCTCACTTCAATCAGATTCTCGCTACCGAGCTTTCGAAAACCGCCACCTACGCCGCGATCGAGAATCTAGCGCTTAACGACATTGAAAACGTCCAGTTCGCGCGGCTGTCAGCCGAGGAAATGACGCAGGCCCTGAATGGTGATCGGGCATTTCGACGACTTTCACACCTGCCACGTCCTCTTAACAACTACAACTTTAGCACCTTGATGGTTGATCCGCCCCGGGCAGGCTTGGACCCGGCCACTCGAGCATTGGCAAAGACCTTTGATCACCTGCTGTACATTTCTTGCAATCCAGAAACTCTGGCCCGGGATTTGGAGGCACTTGCACCAACACACGAACTGACAGATCTTGCGTTTTTTGACCAATTCCCATACACCCATCACTTGGAAGTAGGCACGGTCTTAAGGAGGCGACAACAATGAACCTGCTGACGGAAAGTGAGATTGCTGACTGGATAGGATCCAACGATGCTTGGCGTCTCGAGGAAGGTAAGCTAATGCTCAGTTTAAAATTCGAAAACTTCAGTATGGCCTGGGGATTCATGTCGCGGGTTGCCCTACTGGCAGAGCAGCAGAACCATCATCCCGAATGGGTAAACGTCTACAATCGGGTGGACATCGCGTTAGTCACCCATGACGCTGGCGGTATAACAACCAAAGATCTTGATCTGGCCAAGGCAATAACGCAGCTGTTGGGCTGACTAGCTGTTAATAAATCCACTGATTGCGTCAGCAACGCCGGGTTCGTCCAGCATCGGGGCATGCCCCACGCCTGGCACCTCCAGATAAACCATATCGGGGTGTCGAGCACGCATCTCAGCCGCACAGGACGGATCCAAAAGGTCGCTCGCGCCACCTCTTATTAACATCAGTGACAAGTCTTTCAGACCGTCATAAAGAGGCCAAAGGGTTGCCAACTCCGCTTCGCCTTCAGGTGACTTCATGGGAGCTGAAATCAGAGGATCGTAGTCGAGCCAAACCGATCCCTCTTTCTCGATACACATCCTGCGGGTGAAGGAGACCCAATCTTGCTTGGTATAGTGAGGGAATACCGCTGCATTTGCCTCACTAATGTAGGAGATGGCCGCCCCCCAATCAGGAAAAGACATGGTGGATCCAACGTACTGCTTAATGCGATCAAGGCCCTCCTGCCCAAGTACTGGGCCAATATCGTTGATGACGAGGTGAGTGAGAAGACCCGGTGCCAGCGCATGAAGCCCAAATCCCATCAATCCCCCCATCGACGTACCCACGAGTGCACAACTTGTCACTGACAACTGCTCAAGCAGGACCAGCATATCTCCCATGTATGTGGTGGGAGTGTATCGTTCAGGTTTGGGATCCCATTCGGACCTCCCCCTTCCCCGCTGGTCCGGAACAATGACTCGATGAGATCGTTGGAGCAGAGGCGCCAAATCAGCAAAGTCACGGCTATTACGACTAAGACCGTGGAGACACAGTACAACAGGAGAGTCGGCGGCTGGGCCACTGTAGTCACGGGCATACAGCGTCAGGCCATCCGGTATTAGGTAGAAGACATCGCTATAAGACTCAGCCACGCTAACTGCTCCCTTCACTCGGGAAATCAACGTTATAGTAAATCCGACTTTTCGCCGGGATATCGCTTGAGCAGACTCTCATACACGTCGTCGGGAAAGGTTTTAGAGGCAGGGTCTAGGGTGGTCAAAATCTGGCTCAAATGCTCGTTGTCTTCACGCCCCTCCCATATTTTTATGTAGGAGCCTTCTTTATAACCGTGATCTTGACGAAAGAAATTGAGCACGTTTTTGCCGATGTAATGTCGATAAAGATCCTCAAAACTCAGATCGCAAGTAAACATGAGTTGCGCAAATAAAGCCACGGAGAAAGATTTTGTTTCAAGGGAGTTTTGTGCCAGCGCCTCCGTTGCCAATCGGATGTCCGTATACTCAGGTTCCGCGTGGTACAAGTCCAGTTCAATGGCTTTGGCTAACGATCCAAGATCGGGCTGAGTACCGAATAACGCCGACATCCCAAAATGCCAGATATCGACCACCTCCAAACGAACCTGCTCCAGGTCAGGATCCTGCTTCTTCCACCACTTGTAACCGGCGTGGTCGATTAACTCACCGCACTCGATCCAAACAGCGCGATACCACTCGAAACGCTGGTTGATCCAGTCCTCATGGACTCTGCTATTCATGCTATCTTGCATGTTGAGCATAGTTTCAATCGCAATCTGCATTTCACCGTTTCCTATGTTTAGCGTGGTCTCGAGCAGGCCTACTCAGGGCAGCAGAAGCACACAGGTCGCTTTTAGGTCCTCGAGCCCAGAAGAAACCGGGGCGTTAAAGAACTCTGTTGCTCCAACCACTACAATACTATGGCCGGGCATCCAAACCAATTGTAGACTGGGCGCCCCACCGGATGTAGACAAGCTTTCATCAGCCGGTCGGCATCTGAGCTTTCAATCAGTAAACATCCCTTCGGGAGCCACGAGCAGCATTTATGTCAGATCAGGACATCATCGACCATTTAAACCGGGAAAAACCCGAATTTCTCAGGTTACTGGGCGGGGAAATCACGGCGTTTGATCAAGCGCGTCAGGCTTGCACCTTTACCTTCAAGGTGCCTTTTGACTACTGCCATACCGGGGATGTGGTGCAGGGTGGATTTGTAACCGCCATGCTGGACGCAGCCATGGCTCATGCGATTTTTGGCTCAGACCCATCTATTACCAGGCTGTCAACTCTTGAGATCAGTACCCGCTACGAGAACGCCACTCGCGGACAGACACCGCTCACCGTCATAGGCTGGGTCACCAAAGCCACGAAAAGTATCGCCTTTATGTCCGGCGAGATTCGCACACTGGATGGGAGTCTCTGCGCATCAGCGCAGTCGGTAGCCAAAATTACCCGCCACAGTGAGAGATCCTCCAGTGGCTTGCTATGACTAGTGATCGTTTCCACCCGCATACGGCGCGGGCCCAGTCCATCGTGAGCCTAAGTGCCGTGGGCGCATAAAGGACTTTACCCTCTGAAGTTCCCGACTTTACCGGCTAATTACCGACCCCGAGAAACAATTCAGCGGCCAAAGAACTCGCCTCACTGGGACTAAAAGAGAATCAGGTGGTTATTTTTATGGTTACAGACGACCAACGAGTGGCAGTAGCTGAGAGTATCGCTCAAGGTGTTGCTACCACAGTCTTGACCATGGGATGGCTCACAGCCTGGGAAGAATCGGGCTTCTTCACACTAGCGACCGCCATCGACGCATCAGGGGCTGTCGCATGGTATGGGTACCGAGGCCCCTACTCCGTGTCTGGCCCTGAGGCGTATCGCGAAATGATTACATCAATCTTTGAGCTGTAGTAAGGTGCGACCGACCTTGAGACTGCCCATCATGGTCTTAGCATGAGCATAAGTCGCTTCTTCCAGCTGACGCTATTCCAACTAACCCAATGGTGGGCCTTTCTGCATTTCCTCTTCGTCATGTCGTTCATTCCCATGGTCATTCTCACGAGTAAACGTGGAATGTTCGAGGACGACCCCAGTCTTTACGAGTTGTTCGTTGGTATCTATGGGAATTTTTTGGCACTGCTGCCGGGGGGTGAGATCGTTTGGGGGTTGGCACTGTCACCTGCCTTGTGGCTTGTGCTGTGGATCACGACAGGTCGTGCCAGAATCCTGCCATGGCGAAAATAGAGCCAATTTTTTGAAATTCACTTTGACATGAATTACTTCACAGCCTTCCTCATTACCTGGATAGTCCTTTACGCCATGCAGGTAGCACCGACCTCTCTGCTAATCAAGCGCGCTGTCAAGCGAGAGATGGGGGATGGGGTGGCATTATTTTTTTTCATTGTTGTGTTGCCCGCGACTTCTTACGTTGGCGCCACCTGGATTGCTGACCAATATTTTTGAGCCCGGTCCGACTCGCTTCTATTCTGAGGGTAACTGCGAGGTCTGCATCAAAATTTCGCTACGACCTGCAGAAAGACAACAGATTGACTAGACTCTTATATCAAACGACCGAATGTGGCAGACGATACTGCTCATCGCGTTATTTGCTCCAATCCTAAAAAGGTCATCGCATTCATGCTGACTCTCTCTGCCCTTCTGCTGAGTGCTTTTCTCTTCGGAGGCATGTTGCTGTATTCCTTCGGATTCGCAGCCTTTCTTTTTAGTCATTTACCGGCCGATGATGCCGGAGCAATTTTACGAAAAGCATTCCCGGTTTTTTATCTCTGGTGCATTGTGGTGTCGGTGCTAGCGGCAGCGATTTTTATATATCTGGATAATACGTCGGCGATGCTGATGGCCAGCGTCGCTCTAACAACCGTGCCCGCCAGACAGCAACTGATGCCAGCCATCAACGCGGCCTCCGATAGCGGCAACAAGCGTCGCTTTAACCTGCTACACGGTCTGTCGGTGTTTATTGGTCTCGCACAAATAGCGGTCGTAGGTTATGTGCTCACTCGCTTGATTCTGTGAATCAGGTGCTGGGCCGATGTCCCTTACAAGGTTGAAAAGCCAGCGGACATCACGGCCTAAAAGCTCACACCAAAGGTAACACCCAAGACGACGACCTTTTCACCCGCGATAAAGTCAACCATTCCATGTGGCGCGACGATCAGATTGCCCATTTCTAACTCATAGAGAACGCCTGTACGAAATAGAAATTCGCTCTCTGTTCCTGATTCATCCTTCGGACTATCGTGAGACCACTCAACCCCGGGACCTGCAAAAATCGCCCACTTATTTAGCCGGTAACCCAAGGTTATAGTTGCGACACTGAAATCAAGATCGCCAAATGCATGCTCAATTGCTGGCGCAATCACCCACCGTTCAGCAATTCGACGTCCATACTCCACTCCCACCGTGCCAGCCTGATCACGGCGAACTTCTCCAGTGACCCCAACAAAGGCTGATATGCTATTTAGATGGTGCTCTTGCTGGGCGGCGGCATGAAAGGAAAGCAACACAGAATTTACGAGCAAAACGGCGACTAGCCGCGTGGGACCATGACGTTGAGCAGGGACAAAGGACACTTTAATATCGATTTATATCCTGACCTTCCTCACCACGTCGGGTTTTCCTGACGACGTATCGTAGAGGCACGAGAATGACCAAACTCATCACAGCGAAGAACGTCAGCAACGACTCCCAGTCCGCGGTGTAAGGCAGCGGCACAGTCTCCTCAAAGAAGATTGAAGCCCCTGTGAGACCTGCGCCGACTCCAAATGAGAAGAGAATAAAATCGAGCCCTATAACTACATCTATAGCGACCAGAGCGAGCGCAAGGATGAACCACACCTCATAACGTAATAAAAAATCCATATCAGTCCCCGCCTTTTTGTCTCAAGGCGTCCTGTAGCGTTGCCAGACCACCCACTGTCTTCGTAACGTCGGTAGGAAGGACAATAGTCTTGGCATTATCGGAAGACGCGAGATTTCCGATTGCCTCCACCTGCCTTTTTAGTATTTCGAAGTCGATGGCAGGCTGCCCGTTGTTGGAAATGGCCTCGGCGATAACCTTGGTCTGCTCCGCATCTGCCTCTGCTTTTTTCACCACAGCGTATGCCTCAGCATCGGCGGTGAGTTTAATGGCCTCCGCTTGCTTAGTTGCCTCATATAACTGCGCGTCTGCCTCAAGCTCGACACGTTGTCGCTCACCCTCGGCTTTGGCCACCGTTGCGCGCCTTTCACGCTCTGCATTGAGCTGCTGTCTCTGAGCTTGCTTGGTTGCCTCGTCCACTCGGACATCAGTGATCTCAGAGCGTGTAATCTCCAAACCCCAGACCTCGGCTGCCTCCCGAAGGTTCTTCAGAATCTCATCATTCATTTGCTGGCGGCTGCTTTGGATATCATCCAGCTCAAGCTTGCCCGCAGCACTTCGTATGATCGACTCGGCTGTAGTCCTTAATGCGAGAGGGACATCTCTTATCCTATATACAGACTTCGCCGCATCAGTTATCCGAAAAAAAACGGTTGTCTCAAGGACAATTTCAACGTTGTCGCGAGTGATCACCGATATGTCGAAAGCATCAAGTTGCCGCTCCAGCACGAGCACCTTGTGCTCTACTCTATCCAAAAATGGAATGAGCAGATTTATACCCGCCGCTAAAGTCTGTCGGTACCTACCGAATCGCTCAACAACGAACTCTTCCGATTGCGGGACTATTGCAACACTCTTGTATGCAACGAGGAGCGCAAACGCCAAAAAGACAAGCGTTAATATTGTGCCAAGACCGATCGCTTCCATTTTTCCCCCTAACGAATTCTAACTTTGTGACTAGATATTTAATCACCAACATTAGCTTGCTTCTACCCCTTTTCAGTCTGTCCTCATAGTAGGGCCAAGCAATAGGATGACTGCGGCGGTTGAGGCTCTTGTCTAGAGTTGAAAATCAAACGACGTTGGGTGTCATCAAGATGTAATACAAGTGAGATAGATTTGACCTTGGCCTCAATGAGGGGCTAAACCCTTTGTTGGTTAGAGTGCAATTATTCGCCCGCATCCAGCGGGCTTTTTTCGTCCCTAGTCTTGTTTAGGGCTTGGTAAAACCGCCGGCATAGAACCTGAAATCTGGTGCCATACCGGCCAGCGCGGTACGCAATGCATCGCTTGGCTCACCCAGCACTGTCAGACTTTCTATTTCAAATCGATCCATCCACTCGGGCGCGATCGGACTCGACATGAGATTCTCTACTCTCACTAAGGCGCCGTCGTCGTCGTCAAAAACCTCAATTAGCGTTGCCTTGGACTGATCCGGAGACAGAAACCACTCAAAGCGCTTGGTCTTTTCCTCATTGAACTCGCTGGTCACAAGTACACTACGGCCAGTTATCCATGGCAGGATGTCTCCAGCGCCCTCCCTCACATTCATCTGTAAGATAAAAGTGACCGATCCGTTGTAAGTGTTCAACATAGTTTTTCCTTGTGATACCCCGGTGTTGCTAAGGTGTGAATTCAATCAGCCATAAGTCTCGTTAGGTTTTGATTTTGTTTTCAATTTATCACAAGAGGACAGCTTGTTTTTGACCGCTTTTCATTAGGTGTTGCCTGACAGAGCCGGGTCGTAGCTGGCTTTTTAGGAGCAAAGAGAATAAGCACCCCCTGTTTCCTGCGCTGGAAAGAGGAAATAGCCAAAAAGGTTGGTTACACTGGGGAACCTACGTAACGCAGTCGGAGGAACACAATGCATAAGGCAATTATTGGAGTACTGGGTTTAGCAGGGTGGATTTCACAGTCTTCCATGGCCTGCCCCGATTTCCTGAATACAGAAATGCGGAAGCTGGCCTCAACAGAGGTCATCAACTTTTGCGAAATCTACCCCAACACACCGTTGCTGATCGTCAATACCGCCAGTAACTGTGGCTACACGCATCAGCTCGCCGGACTGGAACAAGTTCATCAGCGATATCAATCAGATGGTTTAGTCGTTATCGGCTTTTCCAGCGATGATTTTTTTCAGGAAGAAGACAACGAAGAAGATGCGGCGGAGGTCTGTTTCGACAAATACGAAGTCACCTTCCCAGTGATGGCGACAAGCTCTGTGCGGGGAGAAAATGCAAACCCTGTTTTTAAAGCGCTGGGGGATGCCAAGGGTTACCCGCGATGGAACTTCAGTAAGTACATCGTCAATGCTGAGGGTGAGGTAGTCGCTAAATTTCATAGCGACATCACTCCCAACAGCCCCAAACTCCGAGCGACTTTGGCGTCAGTGCTCAAGTAAGAAACTTAGGCAGATTAAAGGGCGTCCAACTTGGCGCTAATTAGGGCGTAAACCCACCCGTAAAAGTCCTCGGAACTCAACTGCGACTGCCCAGCGCCGGCTGAGCGTGTGCGGGAGCAATTATGCAGTGGTGCCCGGAGCCGGACTTGAACCGGCACGATCGCAATGATCGGGAGATTTTAAGTCTCCTGTGTCTACCAATTTCACCACCCGGGCAGCGGCCGAGAGAATACCACGTTCAAACTGTTTTTGGGGTGATACCCTTCCCGCTCACCAGTGGTAAAGTACCGATGTCACGTGGGGAAGATTAATAACAATGGTAAATCGTGGGGAATTCGGATCTCGTCTCGGCTTCATTCTGGCGGCGGCAGGATCTGCTGTTGGGCTTGGCAATATCTGGGGCTTTCCCACTCAGGCGGCTAGCAACGGGGGCGCGGCATTTTTGCTCGTCTATCTCGTCTTGGCGTTTGCCCTCGCTTATCCTATTTTGATGGCCGAGTTAATCTTGGGCCGTCACGCTCACGGTAACTCAGTGGTAGCACTCACACGAATTGCCGAGCGACCTGTCACAAAGGCAATCGGCGCGCTTACTGGATTGGCCGGCATTCTTGTTGCCAGCTCAATTTTGAGCTTTTATAGCATCGTATCCGGCTGGATGCTTGGCTTTACCGCCTCTTACCCGCTTGCTGCGATGGGATTTGACGCTCATGCAGCGTGGCTGACGGATTTTAGCCTCAGTCGTAACGTGATCTTGATGACTCTCTTCAGTGCCATGACCATCGGCATCGTCATGGGCGGGGTACAGGGTGGTATTGAGCGCTGGTCAAGACGACTGATGCCGACACTAATCGTTACACTGATCGTGCTCGCTGCCTATGTATTGTCGCTTGAGGGTGCCAGTGAAGGTTTAAGGGTCTATTTGGTCCCCGACTTTTCAAAAATTCTGTCGGCCGACCTGATACTTCGAGCGCTTGGCTCGGCTTTCTTTTCGCTGTCTCTGGGCGTGGGGACCATGCTGATTTATGGCTCTTACATCTCTGATGAAGAGCACCTGCCTTCCATCGGCGTGCAGGTTGCATTGATCGACGTAGGCATCGCTGTGCTGGCGGGGTTTCTGATTCTTCCAGCGATGTATGTCGCTTTGGCCCGCGGTGTGGAAATCTTCGATGCAACAGGCGCGCTGCTATCAGAAGACACGCTTATTTTTACAGTCTTGCCAGAGCTCTTCGCCACCTTGGGCACTGCGGGCCTGGTCCTCGCTACCGCTTTTTTCTTTCTGATGAGTGTCGCAGCACTCACCTCTTCGATTTCCATGCTTGAAGTTCCCGTCGCGTTCCTGACCGAGCGGTTCCAGTGGACCCGAAGCCGCGCAGCAATCATCGCTGGAGTCTTCATAGGATTTCTTTCTACCGCAATCGCCATGAACTTCGACTCGCTGTTCGGTTTTGTTATCGCGGCGAGCACTCGTTATGGACAGCCCATGCTGGGACTCATGCTTTGCATTTACACGGGTTGGATCTGGCGGAGGGACAGCGTTCTTGCTGAGCTACGAAAGAACGATCCGGACGTTGCGTCAGGTGTTTTTTGGAAAATCTGGCCTTGGTATCTGCGGGTCGTTTGCCCTGTGGTCATCGGCTTTATTCTGTGGCGCTCTTTGTTATAACGACTACAGCCTACGCCCCATCATGCCGCTGGCAAAAAACAGTCCGTAGGCAAGTGAACCCGCGGCAAAGACAAGGGCAACCCAGTCACCCGTTTCTAAAAACATCCAGGCACTAAAAGCAAACATGCCTGCACTGAGAAATAGTGCCAAGAGTTTCATCCGCCCACCTCCCATACGCGATATAATGCTTGTGACAAATCACCCCACACTTCCATCGGCAACCTGAGCAAGGCCACCCGGCGAACCACGCTAGCAATGTATAAATTTCTACTCATCTTCATCGCGGCGCTTTCGGTACTGTTTACGGTAGAGCTACTCATCCCGGTTCAGACCTACGTGATCCAGCCCTTCACGACAGGACTAGCTACCGTCTCTGCTGCCATCATTACCCCCTTCGATGAGAATGTGATTAGTAGCGGGCGTATTCTCCGAGACGCCGTGGGGGGCTTTGCAGTGTCAATCGAATCTGGCTGTAATGGAGTCGAAGCAACCATCGTATTGCTGGCTGGTGTACTCGCCTTTCCGGCTGCACTCAGACAAAAACTAATCGCCATAGGCCTAGGCTTCGTGGCAATACAGGCGCTCAATATAGTCAGGATCATTAGCCTGTTCTATCTCGGCCAATGGAACTACACCATCTTTGAATGGTTCCACCTCTACCTGTGGCCTGTGTTGATCATGCTCGATGTCCTGATCGTATTTGCGCTCTATTTGCGTTGGCTAGCGACTCGGGATGAGTCATCGGTGGAACAGGCCTCTGGCCATGCGTGACATCGCCTTTCGGCAACAATTCCTTACCACTCTACTGCTTATGCCCCTCACTTTTCTGCTGTGGTACGCGGCGGGCCCTGCTTTGACCTATCCGGCAACAATGGTCGCGGGTGTCGCGTTGGAGGCGTGGCTGCCGTCAGTGATCGCTGAGGTTTTTACTGAAGGAACAGAACTATACGTTGTGACGCATTTTGCTGATGTAAATGGCAACATTGTTGCAGCAACACAGGCCGATCACGAGATCGCATTTAAATTAAATACTCGCCTGGTCTCGTATGGGGTACCTTTCTACGCGGCGCTCCTTTGGAGCTCCCGAGTTGATAGCCTTGTCGGACGGTTTTCTCTTGGGCTCTTTGTCTTGTGGTCCCTGATGGCGCTCGGATTAATCGCGATGGTGGCAAAAGATCTCATGCTGGTGATTGGAGACCCGTTCCTGTCGCTGAACTCAGTACCACCAACGCCTGCAATTGGCTTGGCCTATCAAACCAGCGTACTGCTAATTCCCTCACTGGCCCCGGTAGTGGTCTGGCTATTCCAGCTTCGAGATACACCGCTATGGCGCCAGGTCGCCGATCAGTTGGAGAACTCACGAAGCAGCGAGTGATACTCTACCCCGCGTTCGTCCAAAACACTCTTCAACGCCTTTTCCATTAAATACCGCGCTTGATTGGTGTAAGCGTAAATGCATGAATGTACTGCGGCGTCCGCCCAACTATCTACCGCACAGTTGGTACTGTACTCCTCGAAGTGGTTCAGCATAGTGATCAGTTCAACGATGTGATTGGGACACTCGCAATTCAACATGCGCTTGAGTTTCCCCGCCGCTTGAAGCTCGCTGTCCGAGTACATCCGCGGCTTGGCCTTTACCAACTCACCAAGGTCGTACTCGCCTTGACTGGTCTCCATCTCCACTGCAACGCGGCCCATTTCGTAAGCGAGTCGCGCCGGTTCCATTGGAAACTCCAAAGCATTAGCCCCACGACGAGCCAATTCGGCGAGCCAGCGCTCGTTGGCCATTCGATAGGTCACCATAACGCCGGGAGACCCAAGACGCTCTGCCAGCTTTTCCACTGCCTGAATCTGGCTCATCGACACCGCAGGACAATCGACTACTAGTAAGGAAACAGGTTCATTACCAACCTCGAGTGTTTCTGCGATTTCAGTGAGCGACTGCCTGACAAGTAGTGCACTTACGCTTGAGATGCACCCTTGATGGCCGTCGAGCCAGCTACACAATTCAGCCCCAACAAACAGGACACGTGGCTTTGGTGCAGGTAGAGCGCGCTCCAGATGCTTGCCGCGCCCTTTAACCAGCAGCTCTAGCGTTTTCCGCTCGGATGCCGCGATCTCACCAATTCTCGCCCCGTCGCCAACCAGTGCTGCGATTAACTGCAGATGCTCAAGGTCCGCCTGCGTGTACTGCCGGCGGCCCGACGGCGACTTGTAACTAGCCCCAAGGCCGTAACGCCGCTCCCAAACCCGCAACGTATCGGGCTTCAATCCCGTCAGCCGGGCAACCGTCCCGATACCATAAAGCGGCCTTGGTTCTAATTCTGGAATATCTTTAATTGGCGCATTCATTATCTTTGTCGTCCTATTTGCCCTTGATTTGTCCAAAGTTACGGGGCTATTTCAGTTACAGATCTCTGGAAAAGGCTTTCAACCGGAATTTGTTCGCTTTTTGTCCAGAAACAACCTGAACAAATAGGGTCGCGAGATCAATCTCATCGTCAACTTTTCCCCGTATACCAAACGACATTGGGGGAATTGCATGAACAGCAAAGACAATCAGGAAGAGCGCGATCTTGAATTGATGTTTGCCGAAGCTCGACGCTACGAGCTCCTTACGGCTGAACAGGAGAGAGAGATCGATGGCCGTAAATGGTCTGCGGTGAAGGCATTGCAAACGCTATTTGTGGCGGAGTCAGAGTTACTTAATTACACATTGCAGTTTATCCAACAGTGTAAGACCAGTCCTCCAGAGATTAAGCGCTTCACCAACCGGGACCAGCATTTTGTCTTGCGACGGGAACTGGCCGCTTATTTTAGCGATGGCGACCTCGCCCAGCCTGCGGCCACATTTGTGCAAAAGGGCAAACAACTGAAAACCGTCAAAGCCCGGCTAGCCCGCATCGAGGAGCTAGCGCTTCCAGCGAGTCTAACTATAGGCATGAGTGTGGCTATGTTACGACGGGCTGGAGGCCAATTTCCCGACTCCGTTGCCGACGCGATTGCGTCTTGGGAGAGACAGTGGGATCCCGCCATGAGTGGTTTCTCCCTCGAAACGGAAACATTAAAAGAGCTTCGCAAGCAACTGCGTCTCTATACTGACGCGAGAGACCGGCTTGTCATGCACAACTTGCGGTTGGTTTACTCGATCGCAGCCAGATATAAAGGGCGAGGTGTGTCCTACCTGGATCTCGTTCAAGAGGGAACGCTGGGGCTCATACGGGCAGCCGAGAAGTTTGAGTACGAAAAAGGGTTTCGATTCAGCACCTACTGCTTTAACTGGATCACCCAAGCCATCAGGCGATATGTGGGCGATGTAGGAACACTCATACGGCTACCCACCCACGTTCAAGAGCAGCTTGGTCGACTCTATAAGGAGCGGGCCATCGAGACTGCCCGAACGGGTGAGGAGCCCGATGACGAAACTCTCGCCAATACTCTCGGCATGGATCTGGACAAAACAAGGCAACTCCTGCAGCTGCGTAATCTTGGTGTCTCGCTGGATGCACCGAGGTTCGATGACGATGAAGGCACCCTCCTCGACACACTCAGTGCTGAGGAGTTTGGCGACACCGAAGACTCCGCAGAACAGGCATCACTTCATCGCTTTTTGGAGGGTGCTGTGGATGAGTTGGAGCAATCTGAGCGCCGTGTCGTCATTGCTCGCTGGGGTTTGCATCAAGGCCCACCGCTCTCTCGAGCGGAGATTGCTGAAAGCATGGGCGTTAGTAGAGAGTGGGTACGACAGCTTGAACGCTCGGCCCTGCGTAAGCTCAAGCAACAGGAGTCGGTGCGCTCTGCCTATCAGGACTACAACGAGGTGGGTGGTATCTGAGACCACCCTACCCCCTGATCTGACCCATCAACGCCGTCATCCATCGTCAGACAAGATACTCTGCAATGCACTGTCGATATCAGAGTGGTTAAACGTGAACCCCCCTTTCATAAGACGATCTGGGAGGACCCTTTGCCCGTTGAGTAATAGCTCATCGGCCATTTCACCTACGAGGAGCCGCATCACTGCCTTTGGCACTCCCGCCGACAGCCTCGTTCGCAAATGCCGCGCAGCAGCCTCGCTGAAGGCTCTGTGGGTGACAGGCTCTGGCGCGGTCACATTGAACGCGCCGGATGCGGTTGGATGGTCGAGCAAGTGACAAATGGCGCTCACCACATCTGCTCGGTGTATCCAGCTGAGCCATTGTTCGCCGGTGCCAAGCCAGCTTTGAAGTCCAAACTGGAACGATCGCAACATTTCCTGCAAGGCCCCACCCCCACAATCAAACACCACGCCCAAGCGGAGCAACGACACTTGAGGAATGACTCCAAGAGCCCCCTCTGCGGCCTGCTCCCAGGCGGCGCAAAGGTCGGCAGAAAATCCACGCCCACGACCATTCGCTTCGGTAAAAACTGCACTACTATCGTGCCCATAGAAGCCTACCGCGCTGCCACTGATCAATACGCGTGGAGGGTTTTGCAACTGGGTCAGCCCACCTACAAGCTTCTGAGTAAAGTCAACGCGACTTGCCACGATCTCCCGTTTGTAACGGGCCGTCCAGCGGCGAGCCGCGAGGCTCGCTCCGGCCAAATTGACCACCGCATGGATATCGGCCCTCACCTCGCTCAGGGCCTGGCAGTACGCCACCTTGTGTCCCGCACTTCGCCTTGCACGGGAGATGATGGTCACCTCATGACCCCGACTTACAAGCTCAGGTACCAAGGCACTCCCGATGAAACCGGTTCCTCCTGTCACAAGAATATGCATGTCCGCCTGTCCCCTCTCAACCAATGAGAATCTGTGAACGTATACGCACCATGGCTGATCCGGTTGTCACACTATCAGAATTTTTTACCCGCTATCCGCGTTGGCTGGTGCTAACCGGTGCGGGTATTAGTGCGAACTCAGGTATTCCGACCTATCGCGACAGCGAGGGGAACTGGCTCGGCGCAAACCCAATACTGCATCAGGAGTTCCTTCAGTCCCACGCCAAGCGTCAGAGGTATTGGGGTCGGTCGATGATTGGATGGCCGGGAGTACAACGGGCAACACCCAACCGGCACCACGATGCATTGGTCCAGTTCGAACGCGCAGGGCGGATTGAAAGCCTCATCACACAAAACGTTGACCGTCTGCACCAGCGCGCGGGCAGCAAGAGGACAATCGATCTACATGGGCGACTCGATAGGGTTCGTTGCCTCGATTGCGGCGCTCGCTATCAACGTGAAGCGATCCAAAGAGCGCTACTGCAATTAAACCCCCACAACACTGAGGGGCCTAGCGCCCTCCGCCCCGACGGCGATGCAGATTTATCTGATGATTTGGTCGCGAGTATCACTGTTCCAAGTTGTGACGCCTGCGGCGGCATGCTTATGCCTGATGTCGTATTTTTTGGGGGCGCAATTCCTAAAGAAAAGGTTACTGCCAGTGAACGCGCACTTGAAGCGGCTGATGCGATGCTGGTCATCGGGAGCTCTCTCCAAGTTTACTCAGGATTTAGGCTATGCCGACAGGCGGTAGCTCTGGGCAAGCCCCTGCTCATCGCAAATGAGGGCATCACCAGAGCCGATGAGATGGCGACACTCAAGCTATCTGAGAATGCCCTCGATCAGGTTTCCACAGTGCTTGAGCAGCATAGGGCACTCCGATCATCCATCGCGCCAACCACAACCGAGGCTATGCATGAATAATCCCGCTATCTACTGGTACCGCGCCGACCTTCGTCTTACGGACCTCCCGGCGCTGGTTGCCGCCAGTAAGCAGGGACCTGTGATTCCTGTATTTGTTCTCGATGAACAGTTGGGTGGAGATTGGCGCCCCGGTGGAGCAACCCGATGGTGGCTGCATCACAGCCTGCAAAGTCTGAAGAGCGATCTACGCGCTCGTGGAGGGGATCTAGTCCTCCGCCGCGGCGAAACGACGACAGTCCTAAAAGAGCTCATGGAAGAGACGGGGGCGCAACACATTTATGCCAGCAGACAGTATCAACCCTGGTCACAATCGCTTGAGAGCGCGGTCAAATCACTCGCCGAGTCTTATGGCGGTGACTTCAAACGCTATCCCGGTACGCTTATCTTCGAACCGGAAGAAATAAAAACCGGTGGCGGCACACCCTTTAAGGTTTTTACCCCATTTTGGCGAGCCTGTCTAAAGGCCCGGGAACCCAGCCTACCCGTGGCGGCGCCCACGCTGGCGTTCGTGGACACGCCGCCGGAAAGCTTGTCTTTGGATGAGCTCAATTTACTACCCAGGGACCCTAACTGGGCAGCAGGCTGGGAGGCACTGTGGTCACCCGGCGAGGGAGGCGCTGATCGTGCTTTACAAGGATTTCTTGAGGGCCACGCAAATAACTACGGAGAAGGACGGGACTTTCCCGCTCAACCCAACACGTCGCGTCTGTCCCCCCATCTGAAATTTGGTGAAATCTCGCCGCGCCAAATATGGGCGGCTGCTCAACACCTGAAGCACGCCGAACCCTCAAGCAGCGCATCCATCGATAAATTTTTAGCGGAGATTGGCTGGCGGGAATTTTGCAATCATTTGGTAGCACAGTTTCCGGCAATGCCCGACAGGGCTTTCAATGCCAAGTTTGATCACTTTCCCTGGGGCGAAAATCCAGACTATCTCAAAGCCTGGCAACAAGGTATGACTGGTTACCCTATTGTTGACGCGGGTATGCGGGAATTGTGGCAGACCGGCTTTATGCACAATCGAGTCCGTATGGTTGTTGCCTCTTTTTTAGCCAAGCATCTGCTCACGCACTGGCGACTTGGCGAGCTCTGGTTTTGGGATTGTTTATTGGATGCCGATCTCGCCTCAAACGCCTGCTCCTGGCAATGGGTGGGAGGGTCCGGAGCGGATGCCTCACCCTATTTTCGTATCTTCAATCCAGTGGCACAGGGCGAAAAATTCGATAAGACCGGGGAATACACCCGCCGGTGGGTGCCCGAAATAGCCGAGCTGCCCAATAAATATCTCCATAAGCCTTGGGAGGCGCCGGCCTTGATACTCGAAACCGCTGGTATCGAGCTGGGTGAAACCTACCCCTCACCGATCGTCGATCACAAGGAAGCCCGCGAGACAGCCCTTGGGGCATACGCAGAGTTGCGGGCTCAATTCAGTGAATAAGGCAGAGGACTATTCGTCGACAATAGCGACCGCCCTCGTCCATCCGGCAGATGCCCCTTTGATCTTGTGAGGGAAGCAGCTAAGGGTGAAACCAGTAGCAGGCAGAGCCTCAAGATTATGAAGCTTCTCGAGGTGACAGTAACCAATATCTCTCCCTGCCTTGTGCCCTTCCCAGATAATACTCGCGTCCTTGTCTTTGGCAAAACGCTCGGCGGTGTAACTGAAGGGCGCATCCCAACTCCATGCGTCGGTACCCGTCACGCGGATTCCGCGCTCAAGTAAATACATGGTGGCCTCGTAGCCCATGCCGCATCCTTTGTTGACGTAATCAGGCTGTCCATACGCGGTGCCTGCAGCAGTATTGACCACCACAATCTCCAGCGGCGTTAAG
>CAJXMD010000028.1 GCA_913056165.1 uncultured Halieaceae bacterium | reverse complement strand
GATCCGAAGTATCACTATCTGTTCGACGGGCCCGTCGTGGATGATGCCGGTAATCGTGCTCAAATCCGTTACAGCCGGAAAACCCGTGAACAATATCTGATGACAGATGTAGAGGGCAAAGCTACTGGCTGGAAGGCTTTTTTCCACGACGGTGTATGGCGCGAGGAAGGTAGTGCCAAAGTCGTCAGAAAAAAAGCGAAAGCGAAGAAAAAAACTGCAGCTAAAAAGAAGGCTGCCCCGAGGAAAAAGACGACAGCTCCAGTAGCAGTAGACGCAACAAGCGCAGAGCAGGGTAGCTAAGTAGGGTGGCGACTGCCAGAGGGTTCGCTAATCACGCGATCTATATGGCGCGAATCCTGCTTGACACCTGGGAGTCTACAATTCGCAGCGAGAAGGAGTTCTCTTCAGACGTCGTAAACGCGGCGTTCGCCCCAGCGGTACGGCTGCACCTGATCGATGCGTACGGCTGGTTTCTCCTTGATGCGATCAAGGCCGCGCGTCTCCCTGATCATCCGCCCCATGGCGTGGCTGACCTTCCCAAACAGCAGAAGGGCCTCCCTGTAGCAGAGCTGATCGAGGATTTCGCACGTCTGGAGAGGTCGGGCTGGCTGGCAGATCTTCTCTCGCCAGTTCCTGCAGGCCTGCCCCCGGAGCGTCAGGGCATTATTGTGGGGGGCAGCCTTCCCGGGCTGAGGGAGTTTACCGCATGGCGGGACAGTCTCCTGAGCTTACTCGGCGATGTGAGTGAGATAGCTCAGGAATACTAGGGTCTTCAATTTATTTTCACATTTGGGTTTGCAGGGTATTAGCAGACTGCTACAGTGAAACAACCATCCACACAGGGGAGCCGCATGGCGACAGCACTGCTGGAAATTGTTGATTTGGGTGACGGCGAGGTTGTTTTGCAGCGCGCCGACGACGAGGGCGCAGAGCCGCTTGTCAGCATCCAGTTTTCGCCTGAGACCTCCGCATACCTCATGGAGAACAACCTCGAGGTTGCGAAGGCGATGATTCAGGCTGGCATTCAGGCCGCCGCACAGTTGGCTGAACTAGCCAACATTGAAGTCGACGCTCAGGAGCACGAAGGCTCCGCGGAAGGTAGAACGCTGCACTAGCACGTCTACGGTGGACTGAGGATCGTTCAGTCCTGAGGCCAAGACACTCCAATTATTCTTGTGTCAAACGAGAAGGGATCTCAGGCCCCCAACATATTTGCCGTTAGTCCTAACTGTTCCGCCGAATAACGCCGACGCTAATCCCTTCAATGGCAAACTCCCGTTCTCTAAGATCGACCAAAATTGGGTCGAAGTCATCGTTCTCCGCAACGAGTTTGATTTGATGTGGCGAGGGGCGCTGTAGTCGTTTGACCGTCACTTCGTCGTCGATTCGCGCAACGATAATGTCGTTGTCACGAGCGATAGGGGTGCTATGGACGGCGAGTAGGTCACCATCGTGAATGCCCGCGTTGACCATGCTATCCCCGGTAACACGGAGTAAATAGTCGGCTCGAGGCGAGAAGAAGCTGCTCTCCAGGCTGCAGTGATCCTCGATATTGGCCTCCGCGAGGACCGGATTCCCTGCCGCGACTCGCCCAATAATGGGAATGCCACTTGCCTGTTCCCCGACAAGTCGAATTCCACGCGATGCGCCCGGGATCATCTCGATGGCCCCTTTCTTCGCTAACGCCTTTAGATGCTCCTCGGCGGCGTTGGCGCTTTTAAAAGACAACTCCCGCGCGATCTCAGCGCGGGTGGGTGGATAGCCTGTTTCATCCAGGCTTTGCCGAATCACTGAGAGAACTTGTTCCTGGCGAGGGGTCAGCTTGATCATGCGCCGGATTTCCTATGGTTATATATACAGGCTGTTATTTTATACAGAAGTATTTGCCCCGTCACCCCTTATATTCGTGGTGGTTTCGTTGGTGGTTGGCACATATTTAAGAAGATAAGGTAGCATCCCTGCTGTCAAAGGACGGGCCAACATCATGGATCAATCGACAGCGCTTTTAAGCCATTGGCTTCAACCGATCGCCGAGTCACTGGGAGTTCCCCTGCTAGCCCTCATGTTAGGGGCATTTTTGCTGATCGGGGTATTCGGCCACCTGATTCTTGGCATTCTGCTGGCTAGATTGAATCGCGCCACCGAGAACAGCGCGAATCCCTGGGATAACGTCATTGCCTCAGCACTGGTGAAGCCAGGGGAGTGGTTGATGTGGTTGGTCCTTTTGTACCTGTCGCTTGGTCTTCTTGAGGGGGCTGAGGATCTACGTGGGTGGGTGCGGCAGGCAGCAGATACCGGACTGATACTGATCCTTGGTTGGTTTGCCCAGCGGGTCCTCGCAGGCGTTGAGAGTGAATTACTGGGAGAACATCGAGGCCCCAAAGACTCCGATGCAAGAGCAACCATCAGCGCGACCATCCGATTGCTGCGGATCACCCTCTGGATAGTCTTATCTCTTATGATTCTCCAATCGGTTGGCGTCTCCGTATCCGGCTTGCTCGCCTTTGGGGGAATAGGTGGTATTGCCGTGGGTTTTGCCGCGAGGGATTTACTCGCTAATTTTCTGGGTGGATTAAGTATTTATCTTGATAGACCTTTTACCGTAGGTGATTGGATTCGCTCGCCGGATCGCGAGATCGAGGGCACAGTCGAGAGTATCGGGTGGCGAATGACGATGATCCGTACCTTTGATCAGCGGCCGCTCTATGTGCCCAACGCGGTGTTCTCTAGCGTTGCGCTGGAGAATCCCTCTCGAATGCGCAATCGACGAATCTACGAAACGATCGGGATACGGTATGAAGACGTCAGCTGTATGGGGCCAATTGTCGCGGACGTGAAAGCAATGCTTAAGTCACACGAGGCGATTGATCTCAATCGCACGCTGATGGTTAATTTCGTGAGTTGTGGGCCATCTTCACTGGATTTCTTTATCTACACTTTCACCAAGACCACTGACTGGGCGACATACCACGAGATCAAGCAGGACGTGTTGTTGCAAATCCTGGGCATTATCGAATCCCATGGTGCAGAGGTGGCCTTTCCAACCAGTACAGTGCATTTGGCAGAGAGCGAGTCTGCCCCTGAGGTAGCTGAGTAAGCGGGGCGCCTGCTCAGGGTTGCTGATTTTTCTCGGTCTCGCCCTCAATTTCTTCCTGTGCTTTCAGGATTTTAGCCTGCTTTGTCAGCCATTCCTCATGGCCCTGAGCGTAGACTTCTGCCCATGTGAGCTCCTGATAAGTCACCAACACCTTTATCACTGGATGATCAAAATAGCGGACAACGCCAGCCTCCAACGTTCGTGTATCGGCGATATGAATCAGGTGTCCCCAAGGCCAATCCTCAGGGTCATTTGAGGAAAGGTCGCTGGCGTCCGCTATTGAGTCGATTTCCTCGATCGCGGTGTAGCTAAAATCACTCAATGGCTGTTCTGAGGCAATGAACTCCTCGAGCTCACTAAGCTTTCTCTGGAAGTTCCTGGCTACATCCTCGCTAATGGAATTGCCGGAGGTGGATTCATCATAGCTGATCCCTGGTTCAGCCTTTTCTGGCGGGTCGATGCTGAAGTTCTCAGGCATATATTTGCCGTCGGTAGCCCGCCAGAAATTAATGCCAACCTTTAAAGGGGTTGTGGTGAGCAGTTGAATAAATCCTTGGAGAGGGGCGCGGGGTGATGTATCGCCTGAGCGGTCGAAAACGATGGGGCGCGAACCTGCATTGGGCCCTTGCAACCATGCTGCTGCGGACTCAAGAACATTACCGGGCCTCCTTTGGAGAGACCTGACGCCTGCTGCCATCAGGTTGAGGGGCCGCGAGACGAAGGGCGTGGGAAGGGAGGGTGGAGGTGTATTCGACTCGGGCTCTGAGCCCTCTGCCAAATCTTCATTGAGTCTCTGCATGACGATGGGTGACGCGTCGTGAATCGGTATGGATGCGTCAGCGGACTGGGGCAGAAGCTCTGCCGGATTGTACAAGCGGTCTATCGGGGGCTGCCGGGCCCCCGCTTCGGATTCGCTATTGAGTCGGTCGAGGGGAACGAGAGGTGCCGGATCCATTGCGGGGGACCTTAACTCGTCCTCGTCCGAGAGGTCATCGGGCATCCCTGTCATTTCCTGTCCCGACTCGGGCAGTTCCTCAAGCAAGGCGAGTTCTTCGGCCTCACGCTTCAGCCGCATTTGTTCATCGATAAACGCTTTCGATAGCACTCGCGTGGGGTCCTCGAGGGCCACCTTTATGTGTCCATCGTTGGTTTCGGCAACATCGGCAGAGGGGAAGCGCTCCTGCAGCTGTTTGATTAAGTCGTTGTCAAGCAGCCTCCGGTAATTGCCGGGATATCTAACGTTTGGTCGTGCGGGCCATTGCTCTGAGAATAGCGTTTCATCCCGATCGTCAACCAGAACAGCTACCTCTACCAGAATCCAACCAGACATTTCGGCAGGATCAACTTCCTCTGGCATGGGGACGGCTGATGCGTCATCGAGTGTAGAGGGTTGTCCCCAAACGGGCATGTTCAACATGCAGAGGGCTATGACACCCAGAACGCCATGGCGTAGCAAATTTTCGTTAGCGGGTCCCACTAGCTTCATTCCTCTCGGCGCCTTGCTTCAACGTAGCGAGCAACTGGGTAAGAAACTCCTTTCTGTCATCAAGGTCCGGCATGTCCTGTGTGATTCGCAATCGACTGGATCCCGATAGCCCATAGGTTGTCGGGTTATTCTGCAGTAGCTTTACGAGGGTGAGGGGATTTACTTGGGTATTGCTACCAAATTCCAGATGCCCTCCGGCTACATTCAATTCAATTTCCGCAATACCGAGTCGCTGAGCTTCGACACGAATGCTCGCTTGAGTGAACAGGTTTTTAATACTGTCTGGTAGCAGACCAAAGCGATCAATCATTTCAACCTGTATTTCTCTCAGGCCCTCGTGAGTTGCTGCTGCCGCGATCCGCTTGTAGATGACGAGGCGCGTCGCGATATCTGGCAGGTAATCCTCTGGTATGAGTGCCGGCACATGGAGCTTGACCTCTGTGGCGCTATCCAGCGGTGCATCGAGATCTGGAATTTCACCGCGGCGCAGGGCATTTACTGCGCTGTGTAACATCTCGAGGTAAAGACCGAAGCCCACGCTGTGTATCTGTCCCGACTGTTCATCTCCAAGCAGTTCGCCCGCCCCTCGAATTTCCAGATCGTGGGTAGCAAGCTGATACCCGGCCCCGAGTTCCCCCGCTGCCTCAATCGCATCAAGGCGCTTTTGTGCATCGCTGCTGATCGCTGATCGCGGCGGGCAAAGCAAATAGGCATAGGCTTGATGATGTGACCGCCCAACACGACCTCGGAGCTGGTGAAGCTGGGCTAGCCCAAACTTATCAGCCCGTTCAATGAGAATTGTGTTGGCGTTGGGCACGTCGATACCGGTCTCAATGATGGTGCTGCAAACCAAAATGTGATGGCGCTGATGATAAAAATCGGACATCACCCTCTCGAGATCGAATTCCCGCATCTGCCCATGTGCCACGCCGACTGAGAGTTCGGGCAGCAATTCGCGGAGTTTGCGAGCTGACTCCTCGATGGATTTAACCTCGTTGTGGAGGTAATAAACCTGACCTCCTCGCAAGGTCTCCCTCAGAACGGCTTCCTTCACCAGAGCTACAGAGTGTTCGCGGATAAAAGTTTTGATCGACAGTCGTCTCGCCGGTGGTGTGGCGATTATGGATAGATCACGGAGGCCCCCGAGAGCCATGTTGAGGGTTCTGGGAATCGGAGTGGCAGTCATTGCCAGAATATCGACTTCCGCGCGAAGCGCTTTGATCGCCTCCTTCTGTTTTACCCCGAAACGATGTTCCTCATCGATGATAAGCAACCCCAGATCCTCGAAGCGAAAGTCACTTTGAAGCAACTTGTGCGTGCCCACGAGAATATCGACTTCACCTGTAGCAACTCGTTGCTGGACTGCCTCGATATCCTTTGCTGTCCTAAAACGAGAAACGACTTCAACCTTGATGGGCCAGTCGACGAAGCGATCTTGAAAGGAGCTGAAATGCTGTTGGGCGAGGAGTGTTGTCGGCACAAGCACAGCGACTTGTTTTTGATTCTGCACGGCAATGAAGGCTGCTCTCATTGCGACTTCCGTTTTTCCGAATCCCACGTCGCCGCAGATCAGCCTGTCCATTACCCGATCAGCGCACATATCATCCTTAACCGCCTGAATGGCGGCAGCTTGATCCGGTGTCTCCTCGAAGGGAAACCCCTCGGAAAAAGCCTCCCACATTCCTGGATCAAGGGTACAGGCGAAGCCTGGGCGGGCCTCGCGGCGGGCGTAGACCTCTAATAGCTGGGCAGCAACATCCTGCGCTTTCTCACGCGCCTTTCGCCTGGCTTTGGTCCACTGTTCGCTGCCAAGCCGGTGAAGAGGGGCGGTATCCTGATCGGCTCCCGTGTAGCGACTTATCAAGTGGAGTGAGCTGACGGGTACATACAACTTATCTTCTGAGGCATATTCCAGCACCAGAAATTCGGCGATGTCGTTGTCGATGGTGAGCGACTGTAAACCCAGATATCGACCCACGCCGTGCTGGAGGTGAACTACAGGCACCCCCTCGCGCAGCTCGGTGAGATCCCGCACGATCGCGTCGGCATTGGTTTCCTCGGTGGTCTTGCGGCGTCGTCGCTGAGCCACTCGATCACCGAAGAGCTGGTTCTCGGTGATGATCGCCAGAGCGTCTGGTCCAAGAAATAGGGGTCGATCAATCGGGGCAACGGAAATAGCAAAGGGTGGTTTTTGCTGAGTAAATTCTTGCCAGCCACTGACGGGAACGGGATCCAGCTCGTGCTGCCGTAAGTTTTCCAGCAACACCTCCCGTCGTCCGGCGGACTCTGCCAGCAGTAAAACTGCACCGTCATAGAAGGCGATAAACGTGGCCAGTCTGTCTAATGCAGTGCCGTCTGGTGCCAGTTCGTTTAAAGAGGGAGCACTGGAGAATCCGCTCTCGATGTGTACTGGCGAGTCCACATGGGTCTTAAGTTCAAGCACCGGGTAGCGCCCGAATTCGCGGTACAACTCCTCTACCGGCAGATAGCCAACTTTAGGGCCTGGCAATGGTCGTCGCACATCAATGCTGTATTCATCGAAGCGGCCGGTGATCTCTAGCCAAAACCGTTCCGCTGCCGAATAGTGCTCACCGACGGTAATGACTGCCGTGTCTTCAGGTAGGTAGTCAAACAAGGTGCCGCAGCGGTCGAAAAATAGTGGCAAATAGGTCTCTGCACCCGGTGGTACCCGACCTGCCGATATTTCGGTAAAGGCCGAACAATTGTCTGGATCGCCATCAAAGCTTCGGTACCAGTTCATCTTGAAGCGCTCGATAGCCCCGGCATCCATGGGAAACTCCCTGGCGGGCAGTAGCCTGACGCTGTCTACTTTGGCGATGGTACGCTGGGTCTCAGGGTCGAAGGTCCGAAGCGTTTCGATTTCCTTGTCGAACAGGTCAATCCGGTAGGGCAGTGGGCTGCCCATCGGGAACACGTCGAGCAACGATCCTCTGACTGCATATTCCCCATGCTCGTAGACAGTCTCAACAGCCCGGTAGCCATTTAGGCTGAGGTTGGTAATGAAGGTCTCGGGGTCTACCGATTGTCCAACTTCGAGATCAAAACTGCTGCCCTCGATATAGTAGGTTGGCGGCGTTCGTTGCATGAGAGTGCTGATTGGCGCGATCAGTATCCCGGACGTGAGGTAGGGTAGTTCGCGGAAGGCCTTTAATCTCTCGGAGACGATATCTTGGTGGGGCGAAAAGTTATCGTAGGGCAGTATTTCCCAATCGGGAAGCGTCAGCACCGGCGTTGAGGGCTCAAGGAAAAAGCCTAGCTCCCGCTCCAGCTCTGCGGCAGAGCTCGTCGTTGGTGTCACCACAACCAAGACCTTTTTCTCGGCGGCAGCCTCTGCGATCAGCATTGAGGGAATCGCATCGGGACAGGGGCCAACCGCTGTGCGGCTGCCCGGCTTTTCAGGCCAGGGCGAAGAGAGAAGCTGATCGGAGAGCATCGGTAGGGCTAATACATCTACGGTGAGGCAATATTTTAGGGTTGGCGGCTGCCAGTCACCAGTGAAAGGGCACCAAAACGTCTAGCATTACCGAATTACTTGCCCTCGGAGGCGCCAAGCGAGGATAATGCGGCCCGGATTGCAGGGACTGAGGAGCCTGAAGTGGCCGAGCAGCGCAAGCGGGAGCGCCCCGAAGACTATTTTGCGGACTGGAAGGAGCGAGAGGCTCTGGCGGAGGCGATGATTCCTCAGGTGGGCGCGATGGCGCGGGCCCGCAACGTAAAGTGCTACATCTACGGGCACTCGCTGGTCAATCAGTCCGTGCTCGACATCATGAAATCCCACCGTTATGTGCGACAGATGGAGCGCAATGAGCTCTCGGAATTTGAGACGGCGCCAGTTCTCGACATCATGAAAGACCTATCTTTGGGCCCTAGCCACATCGACGTCGGTCGTCTGGCGGTGCAGTATTTCGACAAAGCGCAGGGGGAAGGGCTCTCTCTGGAGGAGTACGTAAACCGGGAATTGGATTTTCTTATCGATTCCGAGCATCGGCCGGTCGATCGACCCGTGGATGTGGTGCTGTATGGGTTTGGCAGAATTGGCCGACTGATGGCTCGCATTTTGATCGCAAAGACTGATGGCGGCGACAGTCTGCGCCTGCGCGCCGTGGTTGTGCGCAAAGGCGGGGCTGCCAATGATCTTGTCAAACGAGCCAGTTTACTTCGCCGGGACTCAGTGCACGGAGCCTTTAAGGGCACTATACGGGTAGACGAAGAGCGCCAGTCCTTCGTTGCGAACGGTAATGAAGTGCGCATGATATACGCCAATAGTCCGGAAGAAATAGATTACACCGCCTACGGCATCGACAACTGTATCGTGGTGGACAACACCGGGGTTTGGCGAGATCGGGAGGGCCTTTCCCGTCATCTGGTCAGTAAAGGCGTCAGCAAAGTGATTCTCACCGCGCCCGGTAAGGGCGATCTAAAAAATATCGTTGCCGGCATAAATCATCACGAGATAGACCCGTCCGACTCGATCATCTCCGCGGCCTCTTGCACCACCAACGCGATTGTGCCGCCGCTGAAGGCGCTGGACGACGAGTACGGCATTGTCTCCGGGCATGTGGAGACGGTACACGCCTTTACCAATGACCAGAATCTCATCGACAACTACCACAAGGCAGATCGGCGAGGGCGGTCCGCACCCTTGAATATGGTTTTAACCGAGACGGGGGCAGCAAAGGCCGTGGCTAAAGTTCTCCCGGCGATGGAGGGCAAGCTGACAGGTAACGCCATTCGGGTGCCCACACCCAACGTGTCCATGGCTATTTTGAATCTCACGCTGAGCAAAGAGACGACGGTCGACGCGTTAAATGAGTTCATGCGCAACACGGCGCTGCACTCCGCCATGCGTAAGCAAATTGACTTTTCCGCCTCGCCGGAGGTGGTTTCCTCTGATTTCGTGGGCTCCAGAGCCGCCTGTATTTTCGATGCCAAGGCGACTATTGTGAATGGCTCTCAGGCTGTCTGCTATCTCTGGTATGACAATGAGTTTGGCTATAGCTGCCAGGTTTACCGTATCCTGGAACAAATGGCAGGTATCAGTTACCTGACCTATCCTCAGGATATGACTGCGCCGCTTTGAGAGTGGGTTGTAAGGTGGTGTTTGGTCATCGGCTTGGCTAAAATACTGGGGGTTTTGTGCCATCAGGCACCGATTGGCGCGGTGCGGTAGCGGGAGTCTTCCTTCGGGGACCCCAACGAATGGCGAAGCGAGGTGCGCAAAGCACTGGGTGTCACGCGAGGCGTCGGGGGACAGCGCGTGATATCGAGCCGACGAGGTTATTTTCAGACTCCCCAAGAGGTGATGGGTAAAGCCCGTCTTCACAACGTTTTATGCGGATAACAACATGATCAAAATTCGTCGCGGCATGAAGATCCCACTCTCTGGGGAGCCCGCTGGGCCTGCAATAGCAGCCAGCAGCAGACACGTGGCACTGGTCGGCCCTGATTACGTGGGAATGAAGCCTACGATGGTCGTGAGTGAGGGGGACCAGGTCCAGAAAGGGCAAGTGGTCTTCACCGATAAAAAGATGGAGGGCGTCAAATATACCTCCCCCGCTTCCGGGCGTGTCAGCGCGATTAATCGCGGCGCCCGACGGGTATTTCAATCTCTGGTGGTTGAAGTGGATGACACCACCGAGCCATTGCGCTTCGAGCAACACTCAGCTGAGGCAGCAGCTCAACTTGATGCTAGCCAGATTCGCGATGTGCTTATTGAAAGTGGCCAGTGGACGTCCTTGCGCGCCCGCCCGTACAGTAAGGTAGCGGATCCCGGTACAACACCCGCTGGGTTATTCATCACCGCGATCGACACTCAGCCGCTGGCACTCGACCCGGCTATTATTATTGCCGAGCAGCGTGACGCGTTCACACTGGGGCAGGCGCTGTTGTCCAGATTGGTGGACTGTCCGGTTTACGTATGTTGTGCCCCCGGTGCCGACATCCCGCTGGCGTCTAATGATCGTCTCGAGCGGGTAGATTTTGAGGGACCACATCCAGCGGGATTGGTTGGGACCCACATTCATTTTTTACTGGGCGCCTCATTATCCAAACTCGCCTGGCACGTGGGGTATCAGGACGTTATCGCTATAGGACGCCTCTTCCTCGATGGCGAGTTGTTTACTGATCGGCTGATCGCTCTAGGGGGGCCTCAAATCCGACAGCCGGTGCCAGTCAGAACGCGGCTGGGCGCAGATCTACAAGAGCTGACGGCAGGGCAAACCGAGGACGGAGAAACTCGCATTATTTCTGGTTCCGTGCTGGGAGGCCGTGGCGTGCAGTCTGATACTGCCTATCTCGGGCGTTTTCACAATCAGGTCACAGCGGTGGCAGAGGGCAGGGATCGCGCATTCATGGGCTGGTTGTCGCCGGGTCGGCAAAAGCATTCCGTGATGGGGATCTACCTCTCCAGCTGGTTTGGTATGAAGCCAGCTCCCATGACCACCAACACCAATGGCTCGGAGCGCGCCATGGTTCCCGTGGGGAATTATGAGCGGGTCGTGCCCTTGGACGTGCTGCCCACCCAGCTATTGAGGGCACTCTTGGTCGGTGATACCGAGACAGCACAGGCGCTGGGTTGCCTCGAGCTGGACGAAGAAGATCTCGCGCTCTGTACCTACGTCTGTCCGGGTAAATACGAATACGGACCCATTTTGCGAGACAACCTTACACGCATCGAGAAGGAGGGCTGATCGATGGGATTGCGCAGCACATTGGATAAGCTTGAGCCGCAATTCAAGCCTGGCGGGCGCTACGAAAATTGGTACGCGCTGTACGAAGCGGTCGATACGATTTTTTACTCGCCCAACCACGTGACACGCTCTTCGGCTCATGTCAGAGACGGGGTTGATTTGAAGCGTATTATGATCACCGTGTGGTTCGCGACCTTCCCAGCCATGTTTTACGGCATGTGGAATCTGGGTTTTCAGGCCAATGGCGCGATGACTGAACTGGGTGTATCGGGCTTGCAAGGCTGGCGCGGCAGCGTTATGACCGCGTTGGCAGGCTACGATGCGAGCAGCGTCTGGAGCTGCTTTCTGTACGGCGCTCTTCATTTTCTCCCACTGTATCTCGTCACTTTTGTCGTCGGTGGGTTTTGGGAAGTGTTGTTTGCCATGAAGCGTGGACACGAGGTAAACGAGGGCTTCTTCGTGACTTCGGTGCTCTTTGCCTTGACGCTGCCTCCTGATTTGCCTCTTTGGCAGGCAGCCTTGGGTATCAGCTTCGGTGTGGTGATTGGAAAGGAAGTGTTCGGGGGCACCGGTAAGAACTTTTTGAATCCTGCCCTGACGGGCAGAGCCTTCTTGTATTTTGCCTACCCTGCGCAGTTGTCTGGTGACGCGGTATGGACTGCGGTCGATGGGTACAGCGGAGCTACCCCGTTGGGCATCGTCGCTGCCGAGGGTATGCCAGCACTTACCCAAAGTGTGACCTGGATGGAGGCATTTATAGGATCCATCCCTGGGTCCATTGGTGAGACCTCGACCTTGATGGTGATGTTGGGCGGTGCGGTGTTGTTACTTACCCGCATCGCGTCCTGGCGTGTAGTCGCTGGATGCTTCGTCGGCATGATTGCCTTTTCGACATTGCTCAACACGGTCGGCTCCGATAGCAACCCAGCGTTTGCCATGCCCTGGTACTGGCATATGGTGGTGGGAAGTTTTGCATTCGGTGCGTTCTTCATGGCTACTGATCCGGTGTCCGCCGCTATGACAAACAAAGGGCGCTGGGCGTACGGCATTTTGATTGGCGTGATGTGTGTGCTGATCCGGGTGGTCAATCCCGCGTTTCCAGAGGGCATGATGCTCGCAATCTTGTTTGCCAATCTGTTTGCGCCGCTGTTCGATCACTTTGTCGTTCAAGCCAACGTTAAAAGGAGGCTGGCCCGTGTCTAGTAATAAAGAGGGGTTGTCTCGGGTCCTGACGGTCGCCTTTGCTCTGTGCATTGTTTGCTCCGTGGTGGTCTCTGCAGCTGCAGTGGTACTGAAGCCCGCACAGGAAGTGAACAAAACCCGCGATTTAAAGCGCAACATATTGATGGCGGCAGGTCTGTATGACGCAAGCCTCACGGTAGAAGAGCAGTTTGAGCGCGTAACCACCCGTGTCGTCGATATCGATTCGGGGACTTATGTTGATGGCATAGACCCAGACAGTTTCGATTCTCGCGCGGCAGCAAAGGACCCCGCGCGTTCCCGCGCTCTCGAGGCAGAGGAAGATATTGCCAAAATTATGCGGCGGTCTGACCACGCGTTGGTCTACTTGGTCAATGATGAATCAGGTTCACTCGACAAGGTGATTTTGCCCATCCACGGTTACGGGCTGTGGTCTACGTTATATGGCTTTGTCGCTCTCGAAGCCGACGGTAACACCATCGCCGGGCTAGGGTTTTATGAGCACGGTGAGACCCCGGGATTGGGCGGAGAGGTGGACAACCCTCGATGGAAATCCCTGTGGGAAGGTAAGCAGGCATACCGTGATGGCGATGTGGCCATATCGGTTGCCAAGGGTGCGGTAAACCCCCAGTCAGCCGCCGCGGATTGGCAAGTTGATGGCCTTTCAGGGGCGACTCTGACGAGCAGAGGAGTCTCCAATCTCGTTCAATTCTGGCTCGGCGCCGATGGCTTTCAGCCTTTTCTCACTAACCTACGTCGGGGAGATGCCTGATGGATATTCGAGAAACACTATTCCGGCCGGTTTTCCGGGATAATCCCATCGCACTGCAGATACTGGGCATATGCTCTGCTCTGGCCGTGACGTCTTCCATGCAGGTTAGCCTGGTGATGGCGATTGCCCTCACGCTGGTCACCGCATTCTCCAGTTTCTTTATTTCTTCTATTCGCCATTACATTCCGTCGAGTATCAGAATCATTGTTCAGATGACGATCATTGCCTCTCTGGTGATTGTCGTCGATCAGATTCTCAAGGCTGTGGCTTACGAGATATCCAAGCAGCTCTCAGTCTTTGTGGGCCTCATCATCACCAACTGTATTGTGATGGGCCGTGCGGAAGCCTATGCGATGAAGAACCCTCCGATCCCCAGTTTCCTCGATGGACTGGGTAACGGTCTTGGTTATTCATTTGTCCTGATGACGGTTGCGTTTGTGCGGGAGCTTTTTGGTTCAGGCAAGTTGTTTGGCGTGGAGATTCTGCCTCTTGTTACCGAGGGCGGTTGGTATATGCCAAACGGTCTCCTCCTGCTGCCCCCGAGCGCGTTCTTCCTGATTGGTCTGTTGATTTGGGCCATTAGAAGCTGGCAGAAGGATCAGGTTGAAGAACCGGAATTCCGTATTACCCAGCACACCCCGGTGGAGGAGAGCGCCTGATGGAACATTATCTGAGCCTGTTTATCCGGGCGATCTTCGTCGAGAATATGGCGTTGGCCTTCTTTTTAGGGATGTGCACGTTTCTCGCGGTGTCCAAAAAAATTCAGGCCGCTCTGGGCTTGGGCATTGCAGTGGTGGTCGTTCTCACGATCACGGTGCCCCTCAATAATCTGATTTATCAATATTTGCTTGCTGACGGCGCACTCGCATGGGCTGGATTACCTGATGTGGATCTCAGCTTTCTCGGATTGTTGAGTTATATCGGGGTGATTGCGGCACTTGTTCAGATTCTCGAAATGTTTCTCGATAAATACGTACCCGCTCTGTACGCTGCGCTTGGCGTGTTTCTGCCGTTAATTACAGTGAACTGCGCGATTCTCGGCGCATCGCTTTTTATGGTAGAGCGTAGCTACAATTTTGCGGAGAGCGTAGTGTTCGGCGCCGGTTCTGGTGTTGGCTGGGCGCTGGCAATTGTCGCGCTGGCGGGCATTCGGGAAAAGCTCAAATACAGCGATGTTCCGGAAGGGTTGCAGGGCTTGGGCATAACCTTTATCACTGTGGGGTTGATGTCATTGGGCTTTATGTCATTCGGCGGCATTGATATCTGATAGCAGATTAGACGGGGATACAGATCGAGATGGATATGACAATTGTCTACGGCGTGGGGATGTTCACGGCTATTGTGATCGCCCTGGTGTTGGTGATTCTGCTCGCCCGCACTCGTTTGGTAAGCAGCGGCAACATCGCCATCGAGATCAACGGTGAAAAAACAATAGAGGTTCCTGCGGGGGGCAAACTGCTACAGACCTTGGCGGACGCAAATTTGTTCCTAGCAAGTGCTTGCGGCGGCGGTGGTACCTGCGCTCAATGCAAGTGCGTCGTATCTGAAGGAGGCGGCGCCATGCTGCCCACCGAAGAGTCCCATTTCACTCGTCGCGAAGCCACTGAGGGATGGCGCCTTTCCTGTCAGACACCAGTTAAGCAAGACATGAAGATCCAAATCCCTGAGGAGGTGTTTGGGGTCAAGCAGTGGGAGTGTACGGTAGCCTCCAATGACAATGTCGCGACTTTTATTAAGGAGCTGGTGCTAAGCCTGCCTGAAGGAGAGAGCGTAGACTTCAGGGCAGGGGGTTATGTTCAGTTGGAATGCCCTCCGCATCAGGTAAATTTCAGTGATTTTGATATCGGTGAAGAGTACCGGGGTGACTGGGAGCGTTTTGGTTTCTTTAATCTAGCGTCCGGATGCGATGAAACAACTATCCGCGCTTATTCGATGGCCAACTATCCTGAAGAGAAGGGCATCGTCAAATTCAACATCAGAATCGCCACGCCTCCTCCCGGTAGCGAAGGCATCCCTCCGGGCATCATGTCAAGCTGGGTATTCGGCCTGAAACCCGGGGACAAGGTGACGGTGTATGGACCCTTCGGCGAATTCTTCGCCAAAGATACAGAGGCCGAAATGGTGTTCATTGGTGGCGGTGCAGGTATGGCGCCTATGCGCTCGCATTTGTTTGACCAGCTCAAGCGGATTAACTCCAATCGCAAAATCACCTTTTGGTATGGGGCACGCTCTCTCAGAGAGATGTTCTATGTGGAAGACTACGACGGGCTGGATGCAGAGAACGAAAATTTTTCTTGGCATGTTGCGCTGTCCGATCCCCAGCCTGAGGATAATTGGGATGGGCTGACGGGCTTTATTCATAACGTGTTGTACGAGCAGTACCTGAAGGATCACCCAGCCCCTGAAGACTGCGAGTACTACATGTGTGGTCCGCCGATGATGAACGCCGCCGTGATTAAAATGCTGTTGGACCTTGGCGTCGAGCGTGAAAACATTCTGCTTGACGACTTTGGTGGTTAGGTTCTTGTCTCTGAACTGCCAGCGACCAGCCCTCGTGCTGGTCGTTTTGGTTTTGGCCCTCGTTGGCTGCGAGCCCAAAGAAAATGCCCTTCGTCTGTCGGGGTCGATTTTTGGGACGAGTTGGTCTCTGGTTTATGTGCCCAAAGACGTCTCTACCGACCCCTCGGTTGTCGAGGCCGCCGTGCTTGAGGCCTTCGAAGTGGTTGACTCAACCATGAACACGTACGTGCCAGGCACACCCCTAAGCCGGTTTAACCAAATGCCAGTTGGCGAGGTAATCGAAATGGGCTGGGATTTTGCCTATCTGGTAGATGAGGCTCAGCGGATCACTCAGTTAAGTGGTGGCGCCTATGACGTGACGGTCGGTCCTCTCCTGGATTTGTGGGGATTTGGGCCAAAGGGGCCTACGGCTTACCCGTCGGTAGAAGAGGTCGACGCAGCGAAAGCCATCACTGGTTGGTCCCATGTCGACTGGGATCCAACGAACCGGCTACTCTCCAAGCGTAAGCCTGGCGTTGAGGTCGAACTCTCCTCCATCGCCAAGGGGTATGCGGTAGACCTTGGTGCAGATGCCCTGGATGAGCTCGGTATTGAAAACTTTCTTTTAGAGGTCGGCGGTGAGATGCAGGCGAGAGGTGTCAGTCCTCGAGGAGACCAATGGCGCGTCGCGATCGAGCGCCCGGAGATGGCCCGCTCTGGTGTTCAGGCCGCGCTGTCTATTACAGATGTTGGCATCGCCACATCGGGGGACTATCGGAACTACTTCGAAGTAGACGGCACTCGCTACTCCCATCTTATTGATCCCCGAACGGGTTACCCTATCCGCCATGATCTGGTTTCAGTGACAGTGATTCACCCATCAACCGCTATCGCGGACGCCTGGGCGACCGCCATGGCCGTCATGGGCACGACAGCATCGATGAGTCTGGCAGAAGAGCGTAATTTGGCCATTTACGTTATCAGGCGTTCTGGTGATACGCTGTCATCCCAGTGGAGCAGCGAGTTTGGGTCCTATCTGGAGCCATCCGGTGGAGACCGTCAATGAACCCCTGGATAAGGAACGAAGCGTGATATTTGTTGTCAGTTTTTTGGTGTTTATGTTTATTATCGCCGCGATGTCGGTTGGCGTTATGGCGGGCAGGGCACCGATAAGTGGTTCCTGTGGCGGCGTAGGAAAACTGGGCATTGACCAAAAGTGTGATCTTTGCGGGGGTGACCCGCAGATTTGTGAGACCGAGACTCGCTCGAGCAAGCCCGGGACCGTTGCGGTTCACGATCCTTCAGGCCCGCTCGACTAGCGATAGCCGGTCCCGTGATTGCTGAATTGATATTCCGCTACGCGTTGGGTGGCCGTCGGCGAGGGTTCACGCGATTTGTCGCTCGGGCCTCAATGCTGGGGATGGTTTTGGGCGTAGCCAGTTTGATCATCGTACTCTCTGTGATGAACGGTTTTTCCTCTGAGCTTCACAGACGCATCCTCTCATTGACGCCAGATCTGCAGCTAACCGAACAGCCAGGCATCAAAGCCCTGCCTTGGGAAGACGTTAGAGCCCATGTAGAGGGTATTCCAGAGGTCAAAGCAGCGGTGCCATTCGTATCAGATACGCTGCTATTGACCTATGGCACGCAGCAGGCCGGGGTCCGGGTGGCTGGATATGAAATAGATGGTATGCGTGATTTGCTTGCTCTTGAAGACCATCTTAACGCGGGTTCTCTGGAAGCGCTGTCGCTGGAGCCATTCGGCATTGTCCTCGGTAGTGGCATAGCGGCTCGACTTGGCGTTCGTGTCGGTGACGAGGTCACCGCATTACTGCCCACCCTGTCAGTTACACCTGCCGGAGTCTTTACTCGACAGCGAAAGCTTTTGGTGGTGGCGGAATTTGAGGTGGGGTCGAGCCTCGATGCCCAGCAGGCGTACGTTTCCTCTGATACAGCGGAGCGACTATTTGCTCGCGGTGGGATTGATGGTCTCCATGTCGCACTCGATAAACGAGATAGTACGGATCTAGTCGCGGCGTCTCTGGTCGATCGCTTTGGTAGCACTTTGGGTATATCAACCTGGCAGGAATCACAAGGCACGCTGTTTGCGGCCATTCGAATGGAAAAGGTCACGGTTGCTATTCTTCTGTTGGCGGTTATCGCGGTAGCGGCCTTCAATATAGTATCTACCCTGACCATGGCGGTCACTGAGAAGGCCGCCGATATTGCCGTGCTTCGTGTGATGGGTATGTCCAGAGCGACTCTGCTTTCGGTTTTTCTGGGTTACGGACTGGTACTTGGTGGGATCGGGATAGCCATAGGCACTGGCTTGGGCGTATTGCTCGCTTTTAATATTCCCGAGATTGCCATAATCCTTGAGCAGCTTTCGGGTAGCAGGCTTTTTGATCCATCGGTTTATTACATTGGTCGATTGCCATCGGAACTCCAGTGGTTGGACGTGACGCTTACGGTCGCTGTGGCGTTGGCTCTTACCCTGCTGGCGACCTTCTACCCCGCGCTCAGAGCAGCATCGATTCGACCCATAGAGGTGCTGCAGGATGGTTGACACAATTTTGACCTGTACCGACCTGTGTAAGGTGTTTCAGGATGGAGATCGTCGCATCGATGTTCTGTCAGGGATCAACTTCTCACTCAAGCCCAGTGAGAGGGTGGCGATCATAGGTCAGTCAGGCAGTGGCAAAACCACCTTGCTCAACCTGTTAGGGGGGCTCGATAATCCGACGGCCGGTGAAGTGAGTGTTGCGGGTAGGTCCATTACTGATTTAAACGATGCGGAGCGCAGCCGTTGGCGCAACCAGCAGTTGGGATTTGTATTTCAGTTCCATCATCTGCTTCCCGAGTTTACGGCGGTCGAGGCGGTGGCGATGCCGGCGCGTATTGCTGGTGTGTCAAAGGGTGATTCTATTGATCGTGCAACGTTTTTGCTCGAGCAAGTGGGGTTGGGCGCGCGCTTGGTTCATCGTCCGGCCCAGCTGAGTGGAGGAGAGCGGCAGCGTGTGGCAATCGCAAGAGCGCTGATCAACAGCCCCAGTTGCGTTCTCATGGACGAGCCAACTGGCAATCTCGATCCGGAATCAGCGACACAAGTGCTTAGGCTCATGGATTCTCTGGAGTGGGGGCATACAGCCTTTGTTATGGTGACACATGATCAGGCAATCGCAGCAAAAATGCAGCGCCGGTTGCAGATGAAAGGCGGAAAGCTGCTCGAGTGGGACCATGACGTTTCGTGATCGATTGGCGTTTTCCGTAAGGCAGATTGCAGATCCCGGGCGGGGCCTCTCCTCTTTTTTGTCCCGGCTCTCTATTCTCGGTTTGATCGTCGCAGTGACAATTTTGTTAACCGTGATGTCAGTCATGAATGGATTTGAGCGAGAGATGCACGATCGAATCCTCAAGCTAGTGCCACACATTACACAGCGCGGGTTTGCAAATGATGACGAATGGCGATCCTTTCGCGATCAGTACGCTCAGATGTCAGGTGTTACCCGAGCGACCGTTTTCTATGAGCAGGAGGCATTGTTGGTCAGGGGGCGCGATGTGCAAGCCGCCAGCATCTTGGGTGTCGAACAGAGCGCGCTGAGCCAATGGATGGAGTGGGCCGAACCCGGGGCAATCTCTTTTGGGCAGAACGATGTTTTGATTGGAAAAGGTCTGGCCGGACGATTGAAAGTGTCTCCTGACAGTCGTCTTCGTTTGTTGTTTCCTGAGCAGTCGCTCGGTGGCTCTTCAAGTCCGCGGGTTGGTGTGGTGCGTGTTGCAGGCGTCCTGAACACCCGGACTGAGTTGGATGAGGGGTTAATCATTGGGTTGATCGATGACGTGGCAGGTCTTGCGAGCCGTGGAGGCTCTGTCAACGGTGTCGCGCTGCAGCTAACGGATCTCTTTGAGGCCCCTGAAATGCGATGGTCGCTGTTGCAAACCTTGCCAGGTAATTTCTATCTCACCGACTGGACCGCCAGCCACGGTAATTTATATGAGGCGATTCGGCTTTCGTCGGATCTAATTACCTTGCTATTGACTACCATCATTGCCGTTGCCGTCTTCAACGTGGTGTCTTCTCTGGTTCTGGTTATTATGGATCGTCGTCCCGCTATCGCTATGTTGCAGGTTGTAGGGGCTACCCGAGCTGACATCACCTGGATTTACACGTTGCAAGGTGCGTTGATTGGATTTGTCGGGACGGGGATAGGTCTTGTGCTCGGTGCGATCTTGGCGGCGTCAACACCGTGGCTGGTTCAGCAACTCGAGGGGGTGGTCGGGATTCAATTCCTCAACACCGACGTTTATCCACTCGCCTTTTTGCCGGTAGATATCCGGAGCTCCGACGTCATTACCCTCTGGGCTGTTTCGCTGTCGCTGTCTATCGGTGCCGCTGCCATTCCGGCCTGGCGCGCCAATAGGCTATCGATTACGCAAGCATTGGCAACGGCAAGACACTAGTTGGCTCTTTGATCAGTAGGGATTTTGTCGTCGTTTGGCGGCACGCTTTTGCCACTGGTCAACAACACGCCATCGCCATAACAGGTCAATCGTGGCATAGCCTACTAATCCGGCAAGAGTTCCCAAAATCAAGCAACCCAGCAGAAAGGGCTGCCAGATGCTGCCCAAGCTTTCCGTAAGCCAGTACCACGTCATTTCAAACTCGACCTGCTGGAGGGGGGTTTCCAGTATCGAGGCTCCCAGCTTGTAAGCGGCGAAGTAAATCACCGGCATGGTGATTGGGTTTGTGACGAAAATCAGCATCACGCTCAAGGGCAGGTTGGCCCGCCAGCGGACGGCCACCAGCGCGGCAATGAACAACTGTCCCGGAAGAGGAATCATCGCGCTGAATAAACCGATTGCGAATGCTTTTGATGTGGAGAGACGATTGATATGCCAAAGGTTGGGCTCGTAAACCCAGTCACCAAGGGGTTTCAAACTGCGCATGCCCCTTAGTCTTTGAGGGGAGGGCGCCATTCGTCGAAGTAGCTTTCGGGGCATACAGAGAGCTAGTCCAGTTTGCGATATCCGTTACAAGTGTTCATTAACTACCGTCAATGTGCCGTGCTGTGGCAATCATCGGCAGGTGGTTGTCTCATGATGTGCCTCACGGCACGCTCGGACTAGTATGACGTTTTTGGTTTTACAGCTCCATGTGACTTGCTACCAGAATACTTGCCATCAAAGCTCTGGATTCGATGCGGGTGCCTAAATGGGTTTGGTTCGAGCGGGCAGCTCCTCTCTATACACATCTGCAAGCCTGCTACCCGATGCTTGCCACGCTCTCCGGCCTGATTCTGTCGCTTTGTTTACCGCATCCGGGTTACGGGATTATCGCGTTGATCCCGTTTTTATGGGTTTTGTTATCTGGGCAACATAAACATGTCGGCTACTTTATGGCTGCACTGGTTGTTGGCAGTGGCTGGGGCCTTTTCGAGCGGGAAAAAATGCTGGATGCAAGTTGTGAGGGAGAGAGGGTATCAGTCGCGGGACGGGTAGTTAGCCTACCTCAGGAGATATTATCGGAATTCGAGGGGTCGGGGTCTGTCATCACCGTCCGGAGCGATACGATCAAACCGATGGCCTGTGCTACGCCAGGTTTGATCCAAGTTCAGATTCCTGAGGCGCTTGAGCCTGCGGTGCTGGGACACCGCTTATCAGCCTCAGGGATTATTCGACGCAAACCCGCCCAGTGGAATTCTGGTCGTCCTCCTGACCAGGCGGGTCATTTTGCTCGGGGTATAACCAAAACCCTTCGTGCGGCCGAATTCAATTTACTACCGGGTGAGCCAGGCTTCATTGACCGGTTGCGGAGTGATTTAGCGGAGGAGATCGGTCGAGCCGTTAAGCCACAGAGACCACAAGGTTTGGTGCAAGCACTGACGCTAGGGGACGGTGCGGGATTATCGCGCCTAGATTGGCTGCGTTTTCGTGAGCTTGGTATTACGCACGCTCTTGTTATCTCTGGCCTCCACGTAGGTTTACTGTTTTTAGTTGTCTGGCGGTTCAGTCGGCGGCTGTTGTTGTGTGTTGTTCCATCTCAGATGACACGCCGGGATTTCTCTGTTTTGCCCGCCTTAGGGATCGCATTTATTTACGCGCTTTTAGCAGGCTTTAGTCTTCCTACTCAGCGCGCGCTAATTATGTTGATGGTGTTTGCAATCAGTCAGCTCACGATTTGGCGCAGTGGGTCCAGTCACTGTCTCCTTCTCGCCGCATTCGGCATGTTAGTCATCCATCCGGCCGCTATTCTGGGTCCCAGTTTTTGGTTAAGTCTGATGGCCACGGCGGTTTTGGTTTGCATCAATCAGCTTATTAGCCGCGCGCCCGTATTGACTGAGCGGGGCAAGTTGGTAAAGGCAATCATCATCCAGTGTGTTGTGGTCATGGCTATGACGCCATGGGTGGATTTTTGGTACACCGCTGCAGGAGCCATAGCGGTAGTGGCCAACCTGACGGTCGTGCCATTGCTCATTATGACGGTTGTCCCGGCCTCGCTGTTGGCCCTGTTTATTTCCGTAACCGGTTTGACGGCAGATACACATCACTGGTCACCTGCTCGATGGTTTTCCGGAGGGTGGCTCGGGCTGGTGGATGCGTTTAGCTGGCGGATCGGAGCCGCTGACGTGGAGGAGCCATTAATTGGCGCTGTACTGAGGGCAACTCATCCCGCTACCAACATGGGGGTTTCCAAGGCCCTAAACACCTCAGCCGTCGGCTTCAGGCTCGTGGTGCTCGATGTCGGCCAAGGTTTGTCGACGTTTGTGCAGAGTGGAGGAAGCAGTTTGCTTTACGATACGGGAGATGCAAGTCCCTCCGGCTTCAGCCAGGCCGAGCACGTTATTTTGCCCTTTCTGCGTCATGAGCAGATCGACCTAATAGATGTTCTTGTTCTTAGCCACGGAGACCGAGATCACATCGGTGGTGTCGGGAAATTGCGAAAGGAGGTCTCTTTTCACAAGACCTACGGTCACTATGGTGAACCCTGCCGACCCGGTAAACGAATCGCCCTCGGGCAAGCTACCGAGATTACATTTTTGAACGGAAGTCTCGCCAAGAACGGCAGTCCCCCTCATTTATCCTCCGGAGCCGCAGAAAGTGACAACGACGGTTCTTGTGTTGTTCTCGTTGAGCACCGGGGCCGTCGCTTTTTGCTTGCGGGTGATATTGAGGGAGCTAGGGAGCGGGCAATGGTTCGCTATTGGCGAGATACGCTGGCGGTAGACGTTCTGGTCGCGGCACATCATGGGAGCGACACCTCATCGACCGCGACTTTTCTCAAATGGGCAACGCCTGATTTTGTCGCCTTCAGTGCTGGTCGTGGAAATCGATTCGGCCACCCATCGGCGCAGGTTATAAATCGCTTTGCTGCTCGCGGCACAAAGGCGGCGTTGACGGCAGCGGATGGCGCGATCAGTTATAGCATCAACAATCTCGGGAATATTACGGTACAAGCGATGCGCGATGGCACTATTCCCTATTGGCTGCAGCTTCCTTGACTGGGGTCATTGCATCCTGACAGGTATACTTTCTCTCGCACACGAGGAAGACGATTTGCTTAGTTTAATGATGGCCGGTGGTTTGACCATGCCCTTTGTTGTGGTTGGTTCGATTATGGCTCTCACCATCGTTATCCAGACACCACCGGCGTTGAAGCAGGCGCGAATCGTATCCCCTCAGTTGTTGGCATGTGATTTTGACCCATGTCATTTTAAGAATTTGCGGCAGAGTGCGCCCTCAAACGCGGCTAAAGTGTTTGGCGTCAATCAGATTACTATCGCAATACAGGAACCAGAGCGATGAGTAATGGCAGCCCTAAGCGTGAAGTGAGTGATCTTGTCCTGTATCGACGCCTGTTGGGCTATGTCATCCCTCATGCGGGGGTTTTCTCAATCAGTATTATCGGATTTTTATTTTATTCATTGGGCAATGTGCTGCTGGCGGATTTGACGCAGTTTTTGCTCGACTCCCTGGGGGAGGCATCCACCGTCTCATTGGGGCTTGTTGCTGGAGCGGCACACTGGATTTGGCCGCCCGGTGATAAATCCACGCTCGACTATGCGCGCATCGCTGTGCCGGCGGCTGCCCTGGTTTTATCCTTCGGTCGTGCGATGGGCTACTTTGTCGGCAATTATTTTATGAACATTGTGGCCCGATCAGTCATACACACTCTGAGGGTCGAGCTTTTTGGGGTAATGATGCGGGCTCCGAAAAATTATTACGACCAGCAGAGCCCCGGCACTCTAATCAGTAAGCTCACCTTCAACGTCGAGCAGGTCTCAGGGGCAGCCAGTGATGCTCTAAAAGTGATCTTACGGGAAGGCCTCACTGTCATCGCCCTTGTCTCATACATGCTGTATCTCAATTGGAAGCTAAGTCTTGTATTTTTCGCGGTGGCTCCAGCAATCGGGTTAGTGGTCGTGGTCGTTGGCCGTCATTTCAGGCGCTACAGCCGTCGAATTCAGGATTCCATGGGCGCGGTTACTCAGGTGAGTGGTGAGTCGCTCAGGGCATTTGATGTCTTACGTATTTTTGGGGGACAAGCGCAGCAGAGGAATCAGTTTGAGCAGGCTAGCCTGTTCAATCGGAATCAAAGCCTGAAGTTAGCCTTGGTGGAGGCTGTCTCTACCCCGGTCATCCAGACACTGCTTGCTCTTGCACTGGGCGCCTTGTTCTGGTTTGCGCTTGACCCAACTATTTTAGCCGGGTTCTCCGCCGGATCGCTGGTCGCCTTTATCACTGCGGCGGCTCAGTTGGGAAAACCTGTCAAGACGTTGAGTGGCATTCAAAGTATTGTGCAGCGTGGCCTTGCCGCGGCGGAGGATGTCTTTGCACAGCTTGATACTCCAGCTGAGATTGATCGTGGAACCACGCCCATCGACAGGGCGAAAGGCTTTCTCGAGCTGGATTCCCTCAGCTTCAGTTATCCAGGCGCCGACACCTACGCGCTACGCAATGTGTCGTTTACTGTCAGGCCCGGGGAGACGGTCGCTTTGGTTGGTCGATCGGGGAGCGGTAAGTCAACAATCGCGCAGCTCTTACTGCGTTTTTATCAGCCGGATACTGGGGAGATAAGGCTCGATGACCTGATTGTTGACGAGTACCGCTTGGCCGACTACCGACGTCAGTTTTCAGTGGTATCTCAAGAGGTCGAGCTATTCAGCGATACGGTGCGCAATAACATTGCTTTTGGAGGATTGGGCGAATCCTCTTACGACCAGATTCTTGAAGCCGCGAGGCGTGCTCATGCCATCGAATTCATTGAAAGACTTCCTGACGGACTGGATACCCGGCTGGGAGATAATGGGGCTGGCCTGTCAGGGGGGCAGCGACAGCGACTAGCGATCGCCCGAGCCTTATTAAAGCAGGCCCCAGTGTTAATTCTGGACGAAGCCACCTCTGCGTTGGACGGCGAGTCTGAGCGGGCAGTGCAAGAGGCGCTGGAAAGTGGAAAAAATCAGCAAGCGACGCTGGTGATCGCCCATCGTCTGTCGACCATTGAGCGAGCGGACCGCATCATTTTGCTCGACAAGGGAGAGATACTGGCTCAGGGAACTCACGAACAATTACTAGGCAGTAGCGCACTATACGCGACGATGTATCGGCAGGGTTCCATCGAGGGTGACTAGTCGTGGTTGATGCTTTAATGCAACAACTGGAGAGAGCTGTCACATCGGCCTGGTATCGTGGCGCACTCTGGTTGTGGCTGCTGTGGCCATTCAGCCTTCTTACATCAGTCGTAGTTGCCCGGCGCAGACGCCGGTTTCTTTTGCACCCACCGACGCCACTATCAGTGCCTGTTGTCGTTGTGGGGGGGGTTACCGTAGGTGGCTCTGGGAAGACGCCAGTCGTACTCGCGCTGGTGAAAGAGTTGGAGGCTCGCGACAAGCGTGTTGGCGTCGTCAGTCGTGGATATGGTGGGTCCCCAAGTAGAGAACCCAGAGAGGTGCATGAATCCACGCCCTCAGCGTTGGTTGGCGACGAGCCGGCCCTGATAAAACGGAAGACGGGGGTTCCCGTCGCTGTTTGTCGTGACCGGCTCAGAGGGGCTGAATACCTGATCAGTCATTATGATATCGATGTCATCCTGTCAGATGACGGGATGCAGCACTACCGGCTCCCGCGAAACCTTGAAATAGCGATTGTCGACGGGCGTCGAGGGCTCGGGAACGGCAGGTTGCTCCCTATGGGGCCCTTGCGTGAGCCTCCATCAAGGTTGTCAGAGGTCGACTTTGTACTCACACGTAACTCAGAAGATGCAGAGCCCAGCATCAGCTATCGGTCAACAGGGTTTAGGCACCACACCACGGGCCAATATATGGAGATCGATCAAGCTGTGGACAAGTGGAGCACTCAAAACGTTGCCGCGGTCACTGGGTTAGGTCAGCCGGAGCAGTTCTTCGATTTGCTTCGCTCTCTTGGTTTGACCATTACCACCCAGTCTCTTCGAGACCATCGGCCCATTTCCTTCCGGATGCTTGAGAACACTGACGCACAAATAGTCGTCATCACGGCTAAGGATGCTGTTAAATTACCTCCGGCGATCGATGAGAGAATCTGGATTCTTGAGATTGAGGCAGTGGTTCCCGATTCATTGATTGAGGGCGTAATGGCCGTCATTGATTCCAAAGGGTAAGGACGCATGTTTCACATTGTCATACCAGCGAGATATGGATCAACCCGCTTGCCCGGCAAAGCGTTGATGGATATAGCTGGCCATCCTATGGTTTGGTGGGTGTGGCAGCGGGCTCTCGCCAGTTCTGCCGCCTCGGTCGTGGTGGCCACCGATCACGAGGATATTGCGTCTGCGATGAGGGAGTTCGGTGCCGATGTGGCGATGACCAAGATGAGTCACCCCTCGGGCACTGATCGACTCGCGGAAGTTGTTGATCAGCGGGACTGGAGTGACGACGACATTGTGGTCAACCTTCAGGGCGATGAGCCACTTATGCCCGTTGAGAATGTAGAGCAGGTTGCCCGCGAGCTTGCGGAAAACGGTAACGCCAGTATTGCAACGCTCGCAGAACCCATCACGAGTGTCGATGAGTTTAATGACCCCTCTGTTGTCAAAGTCGTTGCTTCGGCTTTTGGCGATGCACTGTATTTTTCCAGAGCGCCAATTCCATACCCAAGAGATATCGCCAAAACTGAGCTAGAGGGAAGGGGTCCTGAAAAATTGGGCCTCATGCGCCACGTAGGCCTGTATGCCTATCGTTGCGGATTCTTGCGTGCTTTTATCACGTGGGAGCAAGCCCCGATGGAGCGCATCGAAGCGCTGGAGCAATTGAGGGCGCTTCATCACGGTGCCACTATCCGTGTGGCAGAAGCAGCCCAGCCTGTTCCCGCGGGCGTTGATACGCCGAAGGATCTTGAGCATGTCCGAGGCCTTTTGAGTGAGCCACGTGCCTGATATCGAGCGCGATGTTCAACTTCGTGATTTCAACACTCTGCGTCTGCACGCCAACGCTACAGGCTGGGTCAATGCGGCCAGCACAGATGCAATCGTTGCTGGCGTGCATGCCGGGGCAAGCTTAGGGCTTCCCGTTATTCCGTTGGGCGAGGGCACTAATGTTGTGCTCCCTGAAATATTAAATGCCCTTGTGGTTCGAGTAAGCAGTAAGGGTATTAAGCGATTAAAAGATGACGGTCGTCGCGTTCGGTTAAGGGTCGCGGCGGGTGAGAACTGGCATGCTTTTGTTGTTTGGTGTGTGGAAGAGGGGCTTTTTGGTCTTGAGAATCTGGCGTTGATCCCCGGCACCGTGGGTGCTGCACCGGTTCAGAACATTGGCGCCTATGGAGTCGAAGTCTCCAACAGTCTACGGGGCGTAGAGGTGGTCGACCGTGAGTCGGGTGCGGTTGACTATCTCGGCGCAGAAGAGTGCGATTTTGCTTATCGTTACAGCGTGTTCAAGGATATCAACAGTCGTCGTTGGATTATTGCTTCAGTCGATTTTGAGCTAGATAGGCAGGCGCCGGTTCACCATGAATACCCAGCGCTTGCGGATCGCCTGCCGAGTCCAGAACCAAGCCACCGGGATGTCATGGAGGCGGTGATTGCCATTCGCCGAGATCGTCTGCCAGATCCGCTTACCCACCCAAATGCCGGGAGCTTCTTTAAAAATCCGGAAGTGACATCAGAGCAGGCCACGGCTTTGGCCGCTGAATATCCTGATTTGCCGCGGTTTCAAGCAGGGGAGCGAGTGAAGCTATCTGCTGCCTGGTTGATTGAACGCGCAGGGTGGCGAGGAACATCGGTCAACGGTATTTGTATGTCGTCGCAACACGCGTTGGTTCTGGTCAACGAGTCTGCTGACACCGCGAGCGAGCTCCTGGCCTTCGCCTCTCAAGTGCAGCAAGGCGTCCAGAAGCAATTTGGGGTGTCACTCACTATCGAGCCCGATGTCTTGTGACCGAATGCTTTATGAAGCAGATGCTCCACAAGCAAGGCGTCTTGCGGACTTTGTTTTGATAGCGGCATGAGTTAGTTGATGACAGATTTTGATGCCAAGCAGTTCCTGAAGACGCTGACTTCCCGTCCCGGCGTATATCAAATGTATTCAGGCGATGGAGAGTTGCTCTATGTAGGTAAGGCGAAAAATTTAAAGAATCGCGTCAGTAGCTACTTCAGGGCCTCGGGCCTGACGGCGAAGACGATGGCGCTTGTAAACCGAATCGCCGATATTCAGGTAACGGTGACCACGACAGAAGTGGATGCGTTGCTTCTGGAGCATAACCTGATCAAAGAGCACCGGCCCCCTTACAACATTACGCTTAAAGACGATAAGTCTTATCCCTATATCTATCTGAGTTCACAGGATCGCTGGCCGCGGCTATCGCTGCACCGTGGGCCCAAGCGCCGAAAGGGCGAGTATTTTGGGCCATATCCCAGCGCCGGAGCGGTCCGTTCTACCCTGCACTTATTGCAGAAAGTGCTCAAGGTGCGTCAGTGCGAGGACAGCTATTTTCGCAATCGCTCACGCCCATGCCTTCAATATCAAATCGGTCGTTGCAGTGGTCCCTGTGTAGGGCTGGTGAGCGATGAGGACTATGCCGAGCAGGTAGAAAAAACCGAGCTTTTTCTGCGCGGGAAGTCGCAAACATTGATGAGCCGTCTCGCGGATGAGATGGAGCAGGCCTCAACTGAGCTGCGTTTCGAGGACGCCGCCGAACGGCGAGATCAGCTCTCGCAACTTCAGAAGGTCCAGTCTGTCCAGGGAATCGAGGGCACTCGGGGAGACCTTGATTTATTTGCTGCCATCTCGGCTCAGGGGAGTAGCTGTGTTCAGGTGCTCTTTATTCGGGAGGCGCGAGTACTAGGCAGCCGCAGCTATTATCCCCCGTTTAAGTTGGATGAATCGCCCAGCGCCATTCTTGAGGCATTCCTGCCCCAGTTTTATCTTTCAGGCAAGAATTCGGTGCCCCCGGAGATAGTGCTTAATGAAATGCCAGAGGACGCTGACATCCTTCAAGAAGCACTGTCTCTCCACAGCAAGCGTAAAGTCACGCTCAGACACCGGGTGAGAGACGCCCGTGCTCGATGGCTTCAGATGGCCCAGCAGACTGCGGAGACCAACCTGAATGCCCATCTCAGTGGCAAGCAGACGATGGCGGGGCGCCTGGAGAGCCTGCGCCGGGAGTTGGATTTGGAGACCTTGCCGACGCGGATGGAATGTTTTGATATCAGTCACAGTTCAGGCGAGGCGACCGTGGCTTCTTGCGTAGTGTTCGACGGCACGGGTGCCAGAAAGGCCGATTACCGCCAGTTCAATATCAAGGGAATTAAGCCGGGAGACGACTATGCGGCAATGCAGCAAGCTCTGGAACGTCGTTACAAGCGGCTTGTCAGCGGGGAGGGCACGATGCCAGACATCCTGTTCATTGACGGAGGCAAAGGCCAGGTGGCTCAGGCGATGGACGTCATGTCCATGTTCGATATTTCTTCAGTGCGTGTCATCGGCGTGGCCAAAGGCACCACGCGTAAAGCGGGCTTTGAAACGCTAATCGATGGTGAAACCGGAAAAGAGACAATGTTGCGGGGAGATAACCCCGCTCTGCATCTCATCCAGCAAGTTAGAGATGAGGCCCACCGCTTCGCCATTACAGGGCATCGAGCCCGCAGGGGTAAGGCAAGGAGGACCTCTACTCTAGAGGGCATCCCCGGGGTGGGAGCAAAGCGACGTCGAGATCTGTTGCGTCATTTTGGGAGCGCAGGGGCGGTGTCTGGCGCCAATGTTGATGAGTTGAGGAAGGTAGAGGGGATTAGCTCTACCCTGGCGCAAACAATTTACGACCACCTTCATACGGTTCAGGATTAGTCCTTCCACCCACCCGCCATTTCGTGGATAGCCTGCTATGGCAGTTGCCCAGGGGTTCCTCGCATCGAGTGCTTATGACACACTCGTAACAATCGTACCGGAGCAGGCTGTGCCAATTAACTTACCCAACATTTTGACTCTATTGCGAGTGGCGGCCATTCCGTTACTGGTGGTGTTGGCTGGCTTCCCGCACCCCGTAGGTACCTTATTGGCGGCGGCGCTCTTCGGGTTGGCCGCTATCACCGACTGGATTGATGGATGGTTGGCGCGGCGGTCTGGGCAGATGACGGCCTTTGGTGCTTTCCTCGATCCCGTGGCCGATAAACTCATCGTTGCCACAGCTCTCGTCTTGTTGACAGACCGATTTGATCATTGGCTAATCACTGTCTCCGCCTGCGTTATTATTGGACGTGAGATCGTTGTGAGCGCTCTTAGAGAGTGGATGGCGCAGCTGGGTCAGGCGGCGGCGGTCAAGGTATCCACCATCGCGAAGGTAAAAACTGCCATGCAAATGATCGCAATAAGCGCTTTGCTGGCCCTTACGCCCGCCAGCGAGCCGCGTTATTTGTATTGGATGGCGGTGGGGGTGTTGCTTGTTGCGGTGGTTCTCACCTTGTGGTCCATGGTGATTTATCTACAGGTGTTCTTGGCTGCAATTGAGGAGCAAGAGAACCCTTGACCTTCGGCTTCGAAGGCTTACACTTGCAGTCATGCGGGTGTAGCTCAGTTGGTAGAGCGCGACCTTGCCAAGGTCGAGGTCACGAGTTCGAACCTCGTTACCCGCTCCAA
>CAJXMD010000027.1 GCA_913056165.1 uncultured Halieaceae bacterium | reverse complement strand
TTTTTCTGGGAAACCAGAAACCGCCCAGTTACCGCACAGGTTCGCACCATATGATCCCTCAGCACGCGAACCTGCGGGTGGCGAAAAAGGGGAACAGCGTGAGCCAGTCGTCGCGCTGACCGAGATCAATTTCGGCCACCAGTGCGGCGGCCTCGTCCCGCGGTGCCTCCACCAGCGTGCGACCGAGAGGATCAATGAGACAACTTGCGCCGTAAAACTGAATGAGGCCCTCTGAACCGAAACGGTTGGGCAGGGCAATGAACACCACATTGGCGCCGGCTTCGGCGCAGGTGCTAACACCTTCTGCCAGTTGCTCTGCGCGGGCGTCGGGGGACTCTAACTATTTCGTCTGCACCACCCCGATGTGTGTTACTCGAGGTTCGCGGCCCTGGATTGGGCATGGGCTGGGGAGCGACTTGCTGGAGATAAGCTTCATTAGTGACTTCTTTCAGTTATTGAGATTAGATACGGGTTTACGCAGGTTACCCCGTTGACGCATGATGGCTTATCTCCTGATTTTTTGCTCTGAGTAAGCCCGCCGCAGCTGTCCTTCCGTCATCCCATATTTCACCAGAGCAGGCTGCCCGGGGTGGTAATGTCTTGCTCCACGCTATGCTGGATCAGGCCCAATTAGTCTCTTAACAAGGCAGCCGAAAGTATCGCAACACCGGCGCAAGCGAATATAGAGACCGTGACCCCGCCGCTTTCAGTGAGAAAACCGAAAAGCGGCGGGCCTAGCATTGCGCCCAAGCCAATCGCTGGTACGGTCATCACAACGTAACGGTTCTCGGCGTCACGTGCGGCCACTTCGGCCACTACCAGTGGGAGTCCTGTACCCACTACGAAAGTCATCATCAGTGCCGCCCCCGAAAAGGTATGGAAATTGGGTGAGCCGTTGAGTGCCGCGATGCTGGCGATAAATACTAAGACACTGGCAAAAAAAGGCAGTCGGTTGCCGAATTTATCGCCAATCCAGGCTGTAACGAGAGAGCCCGCCGTTGCGGTAACCAAAGTAAACCCAAGCAAGTCACTCATCAGACTTTGGTCAAAGGACTGATTGGAGCCAATACGTTCCAGAAATGCCCACATGCCGGAAGCGGCGGAGAAGAAAAGCAGTACTGACATCAGGGCCAGAGGCACATTTGCGGAGGTGTCGGAGGATCCTCCTGCTGTAGAGTCGTGCTTGAGTGTCGAGTGAGTCTGTGTTGGTATTTTGAATAATGACGGACTCAAACATAGGCTGATGATCAACATTGCGAAGATGATGTCAGTAAATGTGCTTGCGCTAACGCTACTCGCAGGGAGCGTCATTAGGATGATCATTCCTGGCAATGGCTCAACCGCGATTTTGACACCGTACCAACGCGTTGGTGTTCGCGTGAATGCTATGAGGTGTGTCCCCACACCGTAGATACAGGAGAGGCCTGAGCCGGCGATAAAAGTCAGCGCGAGTAAGGTCAGATAGTCACGGGCGAATGCCGATACGAACAGACTTGCAAGCGCGACAAGCAGTGAGAGCAGACTTACTGTTCGTAAGTTAACGCGGTTAAACCACAAAAATCCGCTTCCCGCAAAAAGCACCCAGCCGAGAAAATACATTGTGGGGAACAGGCTAATTTGCCAGGTCGAAAATCCCAGATCTTCTTGCGCCGAGCCGACGAACATTGGCATTACGTTATAGAAAGTAGCGGCTAAAGCTGAGATCAGCACCGCGGACAGAATAGTCCCCCTTTTGTCTATGATCTGGTTCATTGTGCGTGTCCGGGTGTGGTTGTGGGTTTAATCGTAAATGGGGTCGCGCTGCCGGTATACGACTGTTCAAACGCTACTAGGCGCCGTTGGACTAAAGTATCATATGTAAGGACTAAATTATCATTGTAGCCGTGACGCGGCATGCTAGTTTGGATGGCTAAAGAGTCGCTGCGCGGGTGGTGTACCCAATAGTGGGTAAAGCGCTGGCGAGCGCTTTTGAGCAAAGCTATTGTCGTGATAAAGAAGAGCCGCAAGGAGGCCCCGCCATGGAACTGAATAGGTTAATGATTGCTGCAGCCGTCGCCGCTGCGCTCGTCTCTCCCGCCCAGGCGACCGACATCCTCGAGGAGGTCATTGTGACCGCTCAGAAACGAGAGCAGTCGATTAATGATGTGTCTATGTCGATCACTGCAGTATCTGGTGATGTTGCTCGCGCAATGGGGATTCAGGACACGCGCGACGTTGCGTTCATTGCCACCAATATGGATATCAAGGGTGCGGGTATGTCAGATGCCAATCCGGCGGTGACTTTGCGCGGCGTTGGCATGAATAACTTCAATGCCAACAACAACCCCTCAGTAGGCATTTATCTCGACGAAGTATTTTTGGCATCACCGGCGATGATTAATCTCAGCTACATGGACGTTGGTCGTATCGAGGTACTCAAAGGACCGCAAGGAACACTCTATGGAAGAAACGCTACGGGTGGTGCCGTAAACATCGTCAGTGCAAAGCCGACTGAGGAGTCCGAGGGCTTTGTGTCAGTCAGCCTCGGGGAATACGAGACAACGCTGGTCGAGGGCGCTATCAGCGGACCCATAACCGATTACTTGAAAGGCCGACTAAGTTTTATGTACGACGGGCAAGGAGAGAATTTCCACAGCTATCACAAAGATGCTGGTGGGATGGGTGAATTTAATGATCTCGCAACTTACGGTGTGCGTGGGCAACTCGCTGGTGCCACCGAAAAGCTCTCTTGGAATTTGAAGGTTGAGTACTTGGATCAGGACATGGGTAACTCGCCATTCACCGCAGTCGGTGGTTGGTGGAATAGCCCTGACGAAGTATTTGTGACCCCTTGTCAGGGTGCGCTGAATGGGTGTGTGAGCACGCTGGGCATCGATGTTTCTGACCAAGACGGCGATCCGTTTACGCACAATTTCACCAACTCGCGCGTTAATGAAATGAACATTGCGTCAGAGGTTACGGCGGTAACCCTTAATTTTACTTACGACTTTGAGTCGGTCAGCTTGACATCGATTACTTCCATGATTGAGCAGGATAGAGACTTTGGTGAAAACATCTGGTCCAACGATTTGGAATTCTTTGCAGTCACTCACGAAGAGCAGATGGATCAATGGTCGCAAGAGTTCCGTCTTTCCGGTGAGGCGGGAATGGCTCGCTGGATCGCCGGTGTCTACTTTTGGAACGACACTTACGAATCCACCAATCAGGCGAATTCAGAATGGATTCTTGGCTTACTTGCTGGACTGAATCCATTGGACTGGGTTGTCGATCAGGAAACTGACGCGTATGCAGTGTATGCCAGTGTTGACTGGCAATTAGCCGACAGATGGTTGCTGACTACGGGTGTTCGCTACTCGGATGAAGAGACGACTTTCAAAGGAGGTACCAACGGTACGATCATCGACTCTGCAGCCTTCGACTTTTTTGTGGGTGCAGAGCTAGGGCTGCCCAACGGCATCACGATTCCATTTACTTACACTGACGACAAGATCAGTGAGGACAATACCGATATTAGAGTGGCTTTAGAATTTAGGCCGTCAGACGAGACTATGATTTACGGATCGGTAACTACCGGCTTCAAGTCAGGCGGCTATTTTGGCGACTTCACTTTTGATCAGTTCGAATTAGAGCCGTTCGAGTCCGAGACGGTCACGGCCTACGAAGTCGGCTTTAAGTCGACTCTTGTAAATGGCAATGTGCAGTTCAACGGATCGGCTTTCCTATATGACTACGAAGATATTCAAACCTTTGTGCCATCCTCTTTGGGCTTCCGACTAGCAAACCTCGAGGAGGCCGATATCACCGGTTTTGAGGTGGAGGTATTGGCATCGCTGACCGAGGGTCTCGACATTCGATTAGGTGCAGGCTTCCTCGATTCTGAAGTGTCGAGTCAGTTCGCTGATTACGACGGCAACTCTCTGCCCAACGCGCCTGAGACGCAATTCACAGGGACTGCGCGATATCAGTTCCCGGTGGGCTCATCGCTCAATATGATTTTACAGTTAGACGCCAAGTACACCGATTCTATGTATAGAGAATCTACCAACAACCCTTGGCTGGCATCTGATTCCTACACTGTACTCAATGCGCGTGTAGCAGTGGCCTCGGCATCAGGGCAGTGGGAGCTAGCTGCTTGGGCGAAGAACCTTACCGATGAAGAGTACACCCAGGAGGTATTTGGGTCAGACATTATCGGGATGGTGACCGCCCTTTATGGTAACCCGCGCCAATACGGTGTGACTCTGAACTACAATTTCTGAGTCGGCACGCGGTATGCGCACTTTGGTCCACCCTGGTGCGCATTCGCCACTTTATGTTGCTTGCAATTTACGTTACGCGCTCTTGTAGTCTGAGGGCTGAGTGTGGGAGCGGGGTCCAGTGAGCGCGCTGGAAAGCAGATCCTCGACTTTGGCCATTGTCGCAATGAGCGTCGCTGCAGTACTGGTTTTTTCGCTCCTTCCAATGATTAGTGGCGCGGCGGCGGATCGTTTTGGGCTCAATACCGAGCAGATTGGCTTGGTCGCTTTTTACTACTTCCTGCCCTACGCGGCGGTCTCTGCGAGCGCGAGTCTGTGGATCTATCGTATTCGCTGGCGGCTAGCGCGCACTGTTGGATTTGCTCTTATGTTTGCCGGGTTAAGCGTGGCAATTTTCGCCGGCTCGTTTGATGTAATGACGGGGGGCATGACACTGGTTGCCGCTGGCGCCGCTATCCTGTTCCCCATCTGCATGACTGCATCGGCGCTTCACTCCAATCCGAACCGCATTTTCGCTATCCGCCTGACCGCCGAGCAGATGGTTCCCGCGATATTGTTGGTCTCGATCACCTTGATGCTAGGGGGGGTGATTGAGTTTGAGAAGCTTTTCGCGCTAATGCTGGGCATTATTTTCGTCGCGGGGCTTTTGTCCCTCGGGTTACCTCGCGAAGCCGCCGGAGCAGCAGGTAAGACTGAGGGGGACGAAAATGGGCGAGTGAATTTCGCAGCATTGTTGGCCCTCTGTCTTAATTTTGCTGGTTACGCGGCGCTGTGGGCATTTTTTGAGCGTGTGGGTGCCGACCGCGGTTTTGGCGCAGAATTCATAACGCTGTGGTTGTCTGTTGCGTTAGTGACCGCCGGGTTGGGCCCCCTTGTCGCTATCGCGCTGGAGGGCAGTCCGATCGGGAATCGCCTCGGTCTCGGCGCTACATTGATATTGGTTGCCTGCATGGCATGGCTTGGGCAGAGCGTGGAACCTGCTGTATACGCAATTTCTTTGGTAATCATTCCTATGGCCTATGGCGTGACATTAGTATTTCTTTTGTCTTCAGTGGCTGCGGCAGATCCAGCAGGCAAAAGCGCCGCCCTGATGCCTTTTGCGCTGGCAGTGGCTGCGGCGGTAGGGCCGCTGATCTTTGGGTATCTTTGGGCGGGGGGCCAGCCAGTTATATTAATTTCGGCAGCCGGTATATTGCTAGGCGCGTGGTGGCTGCTGGTTCGTTGCGCGCCCGCCCCGCCGGAAACTGGGATCTGAGCCAGGATGTCTGCAGTCAAATTGGTTGATCCGGCGTTTTTATCATTCGCGCTTCAGCGGGTGTGTGAGGCGGCGGGGATGACAGCAATTCACGCCAGCTATGTCGCCGATGCCATTGTCTTTGCACACCTGCAGGGCAAGTTGAATCAGGGGCTGGGTGTCTACGAAGCGCTGGATATTGCGCTGCAGGCCGGGGTTTTCGATGTGCAGGCAACGCCTGAATGTATTAACGAAGGGCCTGCTTACAGTGTGTTCGATGGAAATCGCTCCAGCGGTTATTACACCTTGAACCTCATGGCAGAGTCAGCAATTGCCAAGGCCGCCTCATCCGGCATCGCTATCAGTTTTGGGGGCAATCATAACGACGCAGGCAGTTTTGGTCGCTACGTTTACCTTGCGCATGAACGCGGCATGATGGCTTTTTCCTCCAACAACACAGTGCCACTGGCTGCGCCTTGGGGTGCGATGCAAAATCGACTGAGTTGCCCTCCTTTTGACGCGATTGGGCCCTCGGGTGAAGAGATGCCCGTATGGATTAGCACCAAGTTTGCCGAGTGGTATGACGCCGATATCTCAGAGGCGGCGCTCGCCCAAAAACCGCTAAAGGGGCATTGGCTAATTGATCCTGAGAGTGGGGATTTGTCTGACGACGCCAGCCACTATGCAAAACCAATTGACGGGTATGGAAGAGTGTGGGACTGCGAAGCGGCGGGGCAGCTGGGAGAGCCCAGAACTTATGCCCTCAACCTATGGAATGAGCTGCTGTCGGCGATCATCAATCCAGTTGGCGTGCCGGTAACAGAGCTACCAACGATCGCAGACTATGAGGCGGGCAATGCCGCTCCAAGTGTAGGCGGCAGTTACTACATAGCAATCGACCCTTCGGTATTTGGGCCGATGGCAGCAGTATTAAAAAAATCGGATCAGTTCGTTCGAGACGTCCGGTCAGCACCTCCGCGCCCAGGTCATTCGGTGCGGCTCCCGAGCCAGCTTGCTTATGACAATGTGATGGGCGTAGCTCATCAGGTGCCGGTTATGACGGCGCATTGGGAGGCATTCTTCAACACGATTGCATCGCGATACCACCTTTCTGAGGAATCGCTGCGTCAGGCCTTTGATCAACAACCAAAGGGGGATGTATGACGCGCAGCGCGTTGAAAATAGAAAACAAGGAAGCGGAGCGCAGCGCAAGAGCTCTGCTGGCCGCGCGCACGCTGAGAATGGAGGCTAAGGTGGGCTTCAGCAGTTACTCAGCCGGGCAGGTCTTTGACATTATGGGAGACCCCGCCCGAATTACCGACTGGTACTTGCTAGCCAAGTCGGTGCGGCTCGGCAATGCCGCGGCGGCGGACCAGCCTTTTGTGGTGGACTTCACGCTGTTTGGTGAGGTCACTGAGCAGGTGTTGTTCTGGGATCCGCCTCGCAGCTATATCTACATTGCCAGAGGCGAGGATTTTCCGATCAAGGATTATCATGCGGAGATATCTGTTGAGAAGAAAGACGCTGATTCCGGCGTGCTTTTTTGGCGAGTGTATTTTGACCAGATCAGTGGGGCACACCAGCAAAATTTGTTGCCAATTATCCTTCCTCCAGTGACCGAGGCCAGCATACAGCGACTCAGCCAAATGATTGGTGGCACGAAGTGTTCATTGGTGAGTGACTTCGAGACTCCACTGATTAACGCTTGACCGATTCAGGCGAGTTGTCGCTACCACTGTGTGATAAACGTGTCCTGCCTCTGCTTGCGGCAGTGCGTGATCAGACACAGCAGTTCAAAAAAAAGCGCCGCGGCAACCCAGGCGCTGGAACCATCGGTATCTCTGTTGGGATTGACTTCTACCATATCGGCACCGATCACATTGCAGTGCCGCGCCGTTGAGATCAGTGAGCGAACTTGCCTGGGCGTTAGTCCAAAAGGCTCGGGACCAGTCGTCCCCATCATGACTGAACTATCCAGAGAGTCGACGTCTAGCGAGAAGTAGGTTTTTTCTGTTGAACCCACAATTTCAAGGATCTGATCAGAGACCCATTGTGTTCCTTTTTCGTGCACCTCATCTGCGGTGATCACGGTCATACCGCTATCGTGACTGAATTCCCATAAAAAGCCTGCCCGACCACGGATACCTATCTGCACGGTCCTCTGTGGGTCTATGAATCCCTGCAGTGCGGCCTGGCGGAAGACCGAGCCGTCGTTGATAGCGTCGCCGCCCCAAGTCGACATAGTGTCGCAGTGGGCGTCAATGTGGATGAGGCCAAAGCTGTCGTCGTGGATCTCGCTGAGCGCCTTAAGACATCCATAGCTTGTGGTGTGCTCGCCGCCGCAGTTTAGAGTGGCGCAGCCAGCGCCAGCTATTTCCTTGACCGTCTGGTAGATATCCTCGATCCGCTGGTCAAGTGCGGTGGCAGACCACTCGACATCGCCCCAGTCGATCACCGAGCAAGCGTCGAAGGGAATGTCGCCGGTTTGTTCGTGCACAGGGCCGTAATTTCGACTGGCGCGGCGGATGGCATCTGGGCCATGCCGCGCACCTGCTAAGCCTATCGCGCCCAAATCCAGCGGAGAGCCCAGCATCACAACGTCCACTCCATTGAGCACTTTCCGATGCGGTGCCTGGAAGAAACCAGGATGCGCAAAAAAACCGTTGGTCTCCAAACTGTATCCACTGTCGGCAGCGCGCTCGAAAAACGCTGCGACACGCGGGTCACGGAACTCAAAAGGCCCCTTGTCCAGCGATTTCAGATACTGCAGTTGTTGCTCAGTCAGTTTGGTCATTGCTGTCAGAGTCCTTCGCTCATGCCGCCGGCAACCGGTAGCGCTACGCCAGTCATGTAGGCGCTCGCATCACCGGCAAAAAATAATGCGACGGAGGCGATTTCCTCGGGCCGTGCGGGTCGGCCCAAGGGTATGAGTGCATTCTCGAGCCCCTCTGCTTGCTCGGTTGAGACGCCGGCCGCTTCAGACAGCAAGGCCATCGCTGTCTGGTGCATCTGCGTTGTGACTGAGCCAGGGCAGATTGCGTTGACGCGGATCTGCTTGGGCGCCAATTCCTTCGCCAGAGATTTGGTAAGACCCACCACAGCAAACTTGGTGGCGGTATAGCAAGCCGGCATCCCTTCTAGTGCACCCAGACCAGCCAAAGAAGCGATATTGATAATACTGCCGGATGCGCGCATTAGTGGGAGCAGAGCTGCTGTTGAGTTAACGACGCCCATGAGGTTCACCGAGACGGAGACGGCCCAGTCTTCGTTGGTGTTCTGTAAAAACTGATCTGAGCCGATGCCTACCCCGGCATTGTTGACCAGAACATCGAGGCCGCCATGTTCCCCGCTAATCTGCTCGGCCAGTGCCGCCAATTCAGTGGGTTGGGTAACGTCGCACGGAACACCTTCGACGCCATGTACGTTTAGTTGCGATGGGAGATCGGTACCGATCACGGTTGCGCCCGCGCGTTCGAACGCTTCTTGGATTGCCCGCCCAATACCTTCCGGGTGCGCCATGCCGGTGACCACGGCGACCTTGTCCTTCAGTGAACTAGCATCATTCATGGGGGTGATCTCCGAAGATTTCAATAGCGCTTAATAACCACTTGGGAGCACTACCTTCATCACCAACACCACCATAGGTTAAAAGTCCCTCAGTATTTAGTGAGCCGTTTCGAATACCCTCGCACACTCCAGAGAGGTCAGAGAGAAACTGGTCAAGATCCTCTTCAGTCATCGAATCAATGGTCAGGTGAATAGCCGGAGGCGTGATCACGCCCAGTAATCGCCACCCCTTAGCCTCCATGCCACCCACAACCAACTGAATATCGAAGTCATCTGAGGCAATCATTAGCAGTGGGCCATCAGTGCGCCATGTCTTTAGGCCCGATTCCCTGGCACAGTGAGACTCGATCGTTGACTTGATCTCTAACAGACGTTGGGCGTTAGCCAGATAACCGGGCTCACCCCAGTGATGCATGAGCGCCCAGATACCCGCAACCGGCCCCAGAGGCCGGGAGCCGACAAAGCTTTGTGAAAGGTAAAGCCCGCAGGCCCACTCGGTAATGGGCATATAGTGGTAGGCCTGCTCGGTCTGGCTTCGCCATAAAACGGTGGAACAGGGCTTGGGTGCATAACCGTATTTATGCAGGTCGGCAGACATGGAGCGTACGCCCGGGACGGACAGATCATAGTCCGGAACGTTCTCACCTAATTGCCGGAAGAAAGGCAGGATATAGCCGCCAACGCAAGCATCGACGTGCAGCCAGAGACCATGATTCATGGCTAGTTCGCCCATCTCCTTAATGGGATCTACCTGCCCGTAGGGCCAATTTGGTGCGGAGCCCACAATCCCGATGGTGTTGTTTCCAATTGCGGCGGCAATACCCTTCATGTCTGCAGAAAGATCTTCCAGTTGGGGAACAGTTACCACTTTAATGTCCAAATAACGGGCGACCTTGTGGATTGTCGAGTGAGTGGAGTAGGGCACCACAATCTCTGGCTGATCAATATGGGGTTTGTGCTCGCGCGCCCAGGAACGCATAGCAAAGAGCCCGCAAAAGTTACTCTCGGTGCCGCCCGATGTGAAATTGGCGCGACCGCGCTCAGCCGTTGCTGCGCACCCACCCGAAGCGAGGCCGATACAAATATCGAGCACTTCGTTTTCCATTTTGGCGGCTGCAGCTTCTTGAAACGTAAAGAGTCCATTCCAACCCATGAATTTCTGCGTGACTGCGTAAACTAACTCCGCGCTCTCACCTTCACCCTGAAAAGCGGTACTAGCAAGGCGGCCCCTTGATTTAGAGGTCATGGCGCTGTTTAGTTTATTGATCTCGGTCATCACGTTTTCTGCCGCGATGCCTACTCTGGGAAGTTTATATAAGCCTTTATAGGCCGATTCTTCTGCCACCGCTTGCCGTCCGTTTGCATCTTCGATTGACTGATTTTAACTGGCAAGCAATCACTTCGCCCGATTGGTTTTGCGGTATGTCACCCAGAGGGGGTACAGTCTCTGCAATATCAATGAGATTCCTATGAACCCTGATCTAAGTTTTCAGAATATGCAGTTGGCGGAGGCTATCGCCGCGCTAGCTTTAGATCGCTTCTATGAGAAATTCGCGAGGTTGATTGAGAACATTTCTGGATATCAGAACTCTCTTATTATCTGGCTGGAATGCGACCAGCGACCAGTACCTCTGTTTGCCGATGTCCCTGATCTCCGCGCCTCGATTCCCACTCGCCGCTGGTTAGAGGAGGCTTATCTGCTCGATCCGGCTTATTCGCTATACGCTAACAGTTCCGAAGCGGGCGTCTACGCTTTGTCAGATATATCGCCTGATGAGTTCTTCGATACTCCCTATTACAAGAAATATTACGCTGTGACCGGTCAGTCCGAGGAGGTTTTGCTTTTGATTAGGGTGGCTAGCAGCAGTGCGGTGCTAATTACGCTGGCCAACAAGAACCCCGAAACCCACGCTGTAGACGCCGTCGCAAATCTGGCAGGTTATTTTCCCGTGTTGTCCGCGCTTTGCCAGCGCCATCAATCTGCTGCGGGTGGAGAAGTTAATTTTTCTGGCCCCTTGAAAAAAGCCTTTGGCAACTTTGGGCGCGACCATCTTACCGAGCGGGAGAGGGAGGTAGTGCATCTCTTACTCAAGGGTCACTCGACAAGGTCTATAGCCGAATTGCTGGATCTGAGCGTGAACACAGTAAAGGTCTATGCAAAACGCTTCCATAAGAAGCTTGGAGTGAGCTCTCAGGCCGAACTATTTTCTTTATTTTTTGAAGCAATCTCGCTGTGCCCGTTCGACGCCAACATTGATCCGCTTACCCACTACCTCTCCATCACCCAGTCCGAGCGGGCCGCTTGCGAGAAGTCCATACCCGCTTAAGGTTGCTCTCCCAGACTATTGCCTTCCCGATAATGTTGCGGCGCCACCCCATGCACTTTTTTAAAGGCGCGGCTGAAGGGTGCTGGCGCGGCGTATGCGAGTAGATAGGCGATCTCTTGTATCGATAGAGCGGTATCCATCAGGTAGTGTTTGGCGAGGTCCATTCGAACTTCGAGGGCCAGTTTCTTGTAGGAGGTGCCACACCGGTATAGGCGCTTGCGCAGCTGCCCCGCTGATAGGCGCAGGTCGTCGGCTGCGTCTTGAAGCGACGGGAAGTCGCCACCAGTTCGGGTTAGCAGCAAGCGGCGCACTTGCCGAGACATGTCCTGATTGATCTCCCCTGGTCCCAAGACACGCTCACAGACAGCCGCATAGACGTCGGACAGTGCGCCGCTCCCGGAGTGTATGGGTAGGCTGAGCCACTCAGCTGGAAACGATAGTCCAACGGTGCTGCTTTGAAATTCGCAGTGATCGCCGAAAATCTCGCGATAAGTAGCAGCGTACTTGGGTGCGGTATACGGCAGTCTAATGCGAATCTCCGACTGATTGGCATGAGGCCCGAGCAGTAATTGCAGTGCACGCCAGTTGCCGCTAAAGCTGTCTTCGCAAATATTCTGAAAATCCTCGGCGTATCCGGGCAGCGGTACAGGAGCAAGGCGGGCGGTGCCCCCTTCTAGAGTCAATTCATCGAGATAACGATCCGAAGCCAGACTATGGTACTGATTCATAATCTGCAGAGCTGATCCCACGGAGTCGCTGTTGATTGCGGCATAGCCAACCAAGCCCAGATCGAGGATTTCGGCGCGGCTGAATAGTCTAAGGGTAATGTCGGCGTGGCGTGTTCTCACTTGAGCGAGCACCCGATCGAGATCGCGCTGGCTCAAGTTGACCGTTTCTTCCAGGGTCTCTCTCTTTAAACCCGCTCGTTTAAGCGCGGATTTGTAAAGCGCGCCATCCTGATCCAAGAGCTCCTCGAGACGGTTGAGCCAGACAGAGACAATCCGGCGTTCCTCGGCTTGCCGAGAGGAAAGACCAATCGGAGGAGCCTCACTCATCTATCCGGGGGACGTGCCAGAGCCAGTCAGCTGTTCCAGTAACTGGAGTGATAATCCCGCCGACCAACCACCATCTACTTTGATGGCCTGCCCGGTAACGTATCGGCTGGCTTCACTTGCCAGAAACAGAAACACTCCCGAGATATCATCGACGCTCGCCATTCTGCCCAGTGCCGTGAATGCCTCGCAGAGTTGTCGCCCCCCATCACCACTACCCATGTTGGTATCTACATACCCGGGACAGACACAGTTAACTCGGATACCGCGTGGACCTAGTTCTAACGCGGCCATTTCTGTCAGGCTGACGACAGCTTTTTTTGAGGCGGAATAGATGGCTGACCCTGGCACGTTGATAAAGGCTGCAAGGGAGGCGGTGCAGGTGATCGAGCCGTGGTCGCTCATTACCGCGGGTGCATGCTTGAGTCCGTAGACGACGCCATAATAATTGACCGCTGTGACGCCCTCGATTAATGAGCTTTCCGTTTCCTGCAACGAGTGACCTACATCGCCAATCCCAGCGTTTAGCACCACGATATCAAGGGGTCCACCTAGTGATTCGCTCGCGGATTTTAGTGAGGCTGCAACATTGCTTTCGTTTGAGACATCGCATGTCAGTCCAACTGCGCCGATTTGCCTTGCAATAGCTGTCGGGTCTTTAATGTCCGCGATGGCGACTTTCGCGCCCTGCTCGATGAACAGTTTGGCAACCGCAAGTCCAATACCCGACGAACCGCCGGTGATGAACGCATTCTTGCGGGTCAAATCAAATGCCATGGTCCTTTCCTTTTGAGAAGCTGCCCAGGGTAGTTTGCGGCGCCCCAACTCCTGACTCATTACCGATATCCCTGGCTGCAGCGCCTAAAGTATCATACGCAGGTTCGGAAATATCATTAATTGTTGTCGTTGGCGCCACTACACTGACGAACAAACCATTACAAAGACACTCACTATGGCACCTTCAGACCCAGTCAACGTCGCGCTGACCATCCCAAAGCCGGGTATCTTCGAGCTGGTCGAGCGCCCACTGCCGATCATCGAGGCAGGCTACGCCTTAGTGAAAACCGAAATCGCACCCATATGCCTCGAAGGAAGCCGCATTTGGGCTGAACACGATTTTGAGTTTCATGATGACCCATATCACTTGGGTCACGAGGGGGTGGGCACTGTGGTTGCAGTAAAGCCTGGCTCCAATTTTCGGGTGGGAGACCGTGTCATCGTTTTTCAGGGAGATCACTGCGGTCACTGCCACGCATGCACCTCCGGACTGTCTCCAACTTACTGTGACGCTAACGATCCTGATGTCATGGGTGTGGACAAGGCGGCTATGAGAGGCATTGAGTTGCGTAATGGCAGTCCCTCGGGCGGTTTCGCTATGGAGCGGTATCGCATTGCACCTGAAGCCAATCTTGCGCGAATTCCTGAAACGTTGGATTTTCGCCACGCAGCCTCGGCTAACTGCTCTTTTGGCGTTGGGTTTTCCAATCAGGAGCTAATGGATGTCAAAGCGGGCGATACGGTTCTGATTGGCGGCGTCGGTTTTATTGCACTAGGGCATGTGATTTCCGCGCTCTATCGAAACGCGCGTGTTATAGCTTTGGCGCGCAATCCCTACCGAATTGATCTAATGAAGCGAATGGGTGTGGAATATGTTATCGATCCTGAGGATGATGACTGGGCCGAACAGGTCCGCGCGCTAACTTATAACGGTCAGGGCGTTGATGTGGCTGTAGATGGCTCTGGTGTAGCTTTTTATCAGCAACGCCTAATGGCGGCGGTACGGAAATATGGCCAGATAAATTTTAGTGGTCACACACCGGGCTCAAGTTTGCACATAAGCCCCCTGCAGCACGTTCTGGACCCGGCGCATCGCATATCTGGGCAGCACGACGTCAGAGTCAGAGATCGTGAGCGTTTAATTAGGGCGCTGATGAGCCCAGAGGTTCAGCGCATGGTCGATATAATGGTGACCCACGAATATCCTATGTCTAAAGCCGGTGAGGCTTTTGCGAAACAGGTTTCAAAAGAGTGCGGCAAGATTTACCTGCTGACACAGCAATAAAGCTGTCACATTTTGCCCGACCACAGCTTTTAATCCACGTTGCTTAACGGGCGTGGCTTTTGAGGGCAGTGAGGCGGTTTATCTGACTTGAATCGGATGTCAGGAACGGTTGATTCTCGCGGGTGCGGCTGGCGATAGTATCTGTCTGTGGAGCGAGCAGCCAGATGCCTCGGCGACGCCTGCATTTTTGCGGAGGTGATGTTGGAAATTTCGTTTGAGAGAAAGGTCGTGTTTATCTCAGGGGCTGCCTCTGGCTTCGGTAAGTTAGCTGCCGAGCGTTTTTATGAGAGTGGCGCAAGGTTGGTTTTGGTTGACCTCAATCTTGAGGCGCTATTGCAAGCAAGCGCAGGCTTCGGCGATCGCGCTATTGCGCTGCAGTGTGATGTCACTTCATCTGAGCAGCTGGTCTCAGTTTTTGAGCAGATCCGGGCTAAATGGGGTGTTTTACATATTGCCGTAAATAACGCCGGTAAGGCACAGGAACTCAAAAATCTCGAACAATTAAGCGATACTGAATGGCAGCAGATGATTGATATAAACCTCTCAGGCGTTTTCTTTGCTATGCGAGAGCAAATTAAGATGATGCTAGCGCATGGCTCTGGCGTAATCGTAAATGTAGCCTCCGTTGCCGGCGTGCTCGGCGCACCGGGGCTTGGGGCGTACGGCGCCGCGAAACATGGCGTAGTGGGTCTTACAAGGACCGCCGCAGTCGAGCATGCGGCTGACGGTATCCGAGTCAACGCGGTTTGCCCCGGGTTCAGCGAAACCCCCATGATGACGGCAATTAGAGATTCTGCCAGCGGTGACCTCGATACCTCTGCAACGTCAAGGATCCCCATGGGGCGCATCTCCACACCGGAGGAGATTGTTCAGGCGCTCCTCTGGTTGTGTTCAGAAGCAAATAGTTTTATGACGGGTAGCTCTGTTGTGCTCGATGGCGGTCTCACTGCGTCCTGATGAGATTTAGCGTTTATGTTTAAGAGAGATCTGTCTGATCAAGTTTGCCTTGTGACCGGGGCTGCGAGTGGGCTGGGCGCGCAATTTTCCCGGGTGCTTGCCGCAGCTGGCGCGCATGTGATTTGTCTTGCCCGTCGCGCCGAGCGTATACAGTTATTGGCCGAGGACATTCATCGAGCAGGTGGTAAAGCGACACCGTGGACGTTGGATGTGAGTGACACGAAGTCATTTAATGAGGGTTTGCTCGACTTAGAATCCCAGTTTGGAGTGGTCACTACCCTTGTGAACAATGCTGGTACAGGTGGTGCCGGGATGGGTACTGTAGAGTTGGAAGCCGATGAGTGGAGCAGGACACTTGAAGTGAATCTTGCGGCACCGCTTCGATTGAGTCAGGCAGTAGCCCGAAGACTCATTGCTCATCAGCAGCCGGGCTCAATTATAAATATATCGTCAGTACTCGGTGTGAGAGCCAACGCTGATGCAGATTACAGTGTAAGCAAAGCCGGCCTGAACCAGCTAACCCGCTCACTCGCGCTGGAGTTAGCACCCCATGGCATATTGGTAAACGCGATAGCGCCCGGCTATTTCTCAAGCGAAATGACTGATGAGTATGTGCAAGGCGAGAAGAGGAAAAAAATCATAGACCACATTCCGTTGCACCGATTCGGGCGCCCTGAGGAGCTAGATGACTTGGTTGTGTTGCTCGCTAGCAGATCGGTGGGTTTCATGACCGGAAGTGTGCTTGTTGTTGACGGTGGGCAAAGCATTTATCTGCCCGGTTAGAGACGCTGGAGGTTGAGCAGATAGATGCAAACAGTGGACTTGATAACGGTGTCCGATGCGCGAGGTGCCTTAGGTCTGGCCTGGCTCCGCATCTAGTGGGCCAGATAGCCTCCATCGCAGGTGAGCAGCGATCCAAAGCAGTTACCTGATTTGTCAGACAACAGCCAACACACAGCATTAGCGATATCTTGGGCCTGACCAAGCTTGCCGCGGGGCACGCCGTGATGCTCGGCAACCTCCTCTGGCGTTGCTACGCCCAACGTGTTTGCAGCGGCCTCCGCCAGCATCGGCGTCCAAATTGGGCCCGGGCAGACTGCGTTAACACGGATGCCCTCTGGCGCTACTTCAACCGCTAGGCTGCGAGTCATTCCGGCGATGGCGTGCTTCGTCATTGTGTAAACCGAGTAATGCTTAGTGCCAACAAAGCTCCCTACGGATCCAATATTAATAATGCTCCCAGCAATGCCCTTATTTCGAAAGTGTTTGACTGCGCCCTGAGACATCAAAAATGGTGCTTTAACATTTACGGAAAGTGAAAGGTCAATCTCGGCTTCCATCACATCCTCAAAAGCCTTCGTCAGTCCAACGCCTGCGTTATTCACCAACCCTGTTAAGCGTAATCCGCTATCTTCAACCGTGTTCCAAAGCGTTTTTATGCTGCCGGCATCCGTGAGATCAGCGGAAACATATTGATCATTGCGCCCTAGTTTGAGACTGTCGCCAGCGTCTGGTTGTATGTCGGTGGCGATTAGATTACCGCCCTCGGCTTGAATGGCCTGACAAATAGAGAGACCCAGAGCACCTCTAGCACCCGTCACGAGGGTCATTGTTTTAGCAAGCGGCACATTATTTTCCGAGGGGGGACGCATATGAACTATGGATTACACCATGTTGCATTGTCTACACCAGATCTTGATCGCTGCATTGATTTTTATTGTCGTGTGTTTGGTGCCGAGTTAGCAGTGCCTGAAGCGCGCTGGGAGGTGGGAACGGAGCATGCCGATCGCAGTCTCGAGGTGTCGCGCTCGGCTGCGCGATTTGCACATATCAAAATTGGGAAGGCTTTTATCGAGATTTTTGAATTCTCAAATCCGCCACCGCAAAAGTTGGCGCGGCGTAGTGTCGATATTGGTATCGCGCATTTGTGTTTCGAGGTGGATAACGTCGATGAGGAATATCGTCGAATGAAAGACTGCGGGATGGAGTTTCACAGTGAGCCGGTGGATTTTGGTGATGGCTCTCGCTACGTCTACGGTAAGGACTGCGATGGCAACATCATTGAGCTTTTGGAGGCGCCGATTTCCTGTGGCACGCCGTCGAACTATTTATAGGGGTTGACTATGACTGTTCCAGCAGAGTGGACCGAAGCAGCTGCGGCCGCGGCGCTAGATAACCCTCAAAGGGAGATGGTCTCCGGCTTAAAAGCTCAGGCTAATGGTCAAAAGGTCATGGTTGAAAGTGAGTTTGCGACTCTGAGAGGTGCAATACTGGGGAATCCCGAATCAGTATATATACCGGATCCATTCCATCCGTCGTGGTACGCCAGTATGCGCTCCCTCCCGCAAGACGAACTGGCCTGGATGGCTGCACATCGTGGAATGCACGTCCGAGATGCTGACCCAAAGCTTTGGACGGCAATGAGCGAGGGTTTATCGACGTATCGCGATATTCTCGAATCTCACGGCGTATGTGTAATCCAAAATACTCAGTCCCCACCAGAGGCAGTGGTGAACTATACGGGGGGTTGGCTGGGTAAGTATGGACGCCACTGGGCTTATCATGCCCAGGCATTTGGCGAGGTGTTCGGGAATCTGCTTGTTAGCTTTCATGAAACCCAGCCCAGCATCCGCTACAACGGTGTTGAGTACCTCGAGGCGTTCATGGGGTTGTTCGAGTCCGACCCTGAGGCGGTGTGGTTGACCATGCCGGACCCTCTACCACTTCCAGCATTTGTGGGCGTTGGACTCTCCCCCGGCGATATTAGAATTCTCCCAGGTAAACGGGTTCTTGTCGGTTTGGGTGTATTCGATCGAGCCGATATTGCAAACCCGGCGATCTCACGAAGCTCTGGAAACGAGTTAGGCGTTGAAGTGCTCAGACGGATGCTTGCCCCATGGGGCTGGTCGGTTGAAGTGGTTTATTTCAATGCCAACTTTGGTTACCACATTGATACTCTGATGCCTCTGATATCGGAGGGGTTGTTGGCAGTTCATCCCGAGGTTTTATTAACACCACTTCCCTACGATCTCGCGTCATGGGAGCAAATACCGCTGTCTACCGCTGAGTGTCGGGCTGGCGCAGGGAATTCTGTCCCCCTTTCACCAACTGCTCACATGGTGACGAAATCTGCCACGCAGTTTATGTCAGACCTTGATGCCAGAGGCATTGAACCTATCCCCGTGCCCTTCGATGATGTTTACGCCTTTTGTGGCAGCGGGTTGCATTGCGCCACATTTTCTTTTCATCGAAGTGATTAGTGCGCCTCACCGGTTGAAAACGCACTGCGTTCACCATCTCGCGGTAACCCAATTGCGGTACAAATTAAAACTCGAATAGTTTCTGGTTTCGGTTAGTCTGAAGGTGCGGTTCTACTAAAAACGAACAAAAGGAGTCTCCACCTATGAAGCCTAGAAGTTTTGTTAAGCACAAGAGCGTATTGGGCGTTACCGCCGCTATCAGCTTGCTGACTGGCATCGAGAGTCAGGCGCAGTCCGGCATGCTTGAAGAAGTTGTCGTCACTGCTCAGAAGCGTGAGCAAAACGCCCAAGATATCTCGATATCCGTATCTGCTTACACTGGAGATCAGCTGACAGCCATGGGAGTGACGGGTGCCAAAGAGCTTGCTGCCATCACTCCTGGCGTACAGATCAACATGGAGTACGGGAACGCGCCTACATTTACGATCCGTGGCGTAAACGTAAACGACTTTGGCGTGGGGACGTCGCCAGCGGCTGCTGTATATGTGGACGGTATTTATAAGGCGTCAAATATCAACAGTGGGGTGCAGCTCTTTGATATCGAGCGTGTTGAGATATTAAAAGGCCCTCAAGGAACGTTATGGGGTAAGAACACCACCGGTGGTGCGGTCAGTGTCATCACGAAAAAGCCCACCCAAGAGACTGAAGGTTACGCTATGGCGGGCATTGGCAGTTATGGCCGGGTTGAGATGGAAGGGGCAATTGGTGGCGCGATTACCGATACGCTGTCAGGCCGTCTTTCTATGCAGAGCATCACAGCTGATGGGCCTTATGACAATGTGACATTTCCCGGTCAGCCAACCCCTGGATCCATACCAACTGATCCATTGATGGATCAGCGTGCGCAGTTTTTTGGTGACGCTGACAGAGATCCCGGTGATGTGGACACTATGGCAGTGCGCGGACAGTTGCTCTGGGAGCTGGATAATGCGGAGATCTTAGCGATTGCTCACTATGCGCGTGACCGTGGTGAGAACCATCCGACCACGAGTCTGTATGACGCCGCAACAAATACTGGCGATCCTGATGTTTTTGATGGAGATGTCTCTAACGAATTTGTTTTTACGCGCGACTCTGAGTTTCAAGGCGCGTCTTTGCAGATGACGTTTGATATCGGCGCGAATGCACAGCTGGTCTCAATTACCGGTTACGACTATTTTGATCGTGCCGGCGGTCTTGACACGAACGGTGGCTCTGGCCAAGCACCTGCAGCACCTGGCTTTACACAGGTTTACTTCACTGAATTTACCCAGGTAACGCAAGAGCTTCGGTATGAGGTTAGCGCTGATCGATTGTTTTGGATGGTAGGTGGGTTCTACTCAGATAGCGAAATCAACCAAAATGATGACGAGCATTATTCAATTGGTTATTTCTTTGCGCCTTTCAATTATCGCTATGAGCATGAAAACGAGTCGATCGGTATCTTCTCCCACGTTGAATACGAGCTCTCAGATAGCTTCAAATTGACTGGTGGGTTGCGTTACGACGATGAAGAACGAAAGCAGCCCTTTTATGCTACTTGGTACGGGTCGCCACCTTTTGGGCCAGACTTGGGTGGAAGTATTGATCAGCCCACTGACTTGGTGTTCGAGTGGAATACCGCTGACAACCGCCGGCCTGACGCGCCGCCGCAGACGTTCTCTACTGACGGCGTTAGCTACAAGATAGGCATCGATTACACGCCTTCAGACTCTATGCTGCTGTATTACTCGCATTCAAAGGGTCTCAAGAGTGGCGGTTATCGTTCCGATGCGTTCACATCTACCGGAGAGCTTGCTTCCTTCGATGATGAGGAGTTGTTTGCGCATGAGATTGGTATGAAGTGGGATCCTTCTGCTGATCTCCGTGTCAATGCGGCAATCTTCATGTACGACTACCAGGATGTTCAGCAAAAAATCCCTACGGTTATTGAGCCGTTCGGTGAGCTAAATACTATGGCTAATATGGATTCCGCTGACGTGACTGGCGCAGAATTGGAAGTCATCTGGAGCGCATCAGATAGTCTGCAAATTGGTTTGAACGCATCCCTGCTCGACACGGAGATCTCGGATGCGAGTGCTTTCGACGGTAATGACTTGCCGTTTGCTCCCGAGACCGCAGTGGGTGGTTTCATCCGTTATGAGGCGGCTATGGGCAACCAGCTGCGGTCTGCGGCGCAACTCATGGTCAACCATACCGGAGACCATTACACCGACGTGAACGGTCCCAACGGTAAGTTTGGTGCTCAGAGTTATACGTTAGTGGATGCCAATTACACGCTTACCTCGGCAAAGGGCTGGCAGTTGTCGCTATATGGCAAAAACCTCACTGATGAAATTTATTGGACGAATACTTTCAGTGATGTCGGCGGCTTCATTAGTGAGCCCCGTCAGTATGGAGCGAGAGTGCGCTTCGACTTCTGAGTAATCCGCACCCTGCCACCCCGCTGCATACCGTTAGTAGCTTATGCAGCGGGGTGGCACCTTCGTCTTGACATCTAAACTAATGCAATAGGGTGGGTTCTTGTGACCGAGATAACAGTAACCTTGACTAAAGAGCAGCGCATAACGCTTTTTAGGAACTTGGTAAGGGCTGATAAATTCGGCAAGATGATGTACAGCCGGATGATGCAAGGGAAGCTCATAGGGTTTTATCACCCGGCGGAAGGCGCTATTGCACCTGGTGTTGCGGCCGGTTCTTTTCTCACTAACGATGACATTTTGTTTCCTCATCACCGAGGACACGGCATTACCCATATGCTCAGCAAGGGGATCGATATAGAGCCTTATATTGCAGAGCACGCAGGCAAAAGCACTGGATGCTGTGAGGGTCGTGCTGCGTGGCACTATGCTTATCCGGACAACAATGTTTTCGGCACCACTGCTTATATAGGCCACAATTTTGTACCTTGTACAGGATTCGGTTGGGCTGCAAAACGCAATAACCGAGGCCAAATTGTGATGAACTGCTTCGGTGACGGCGCGATGGGTACTGGTCGGTCGCACGAAGGGCTGCTGCTCTCTTCGAATTGGCAGTTACCTATCGTTCACTTCTGTGAAAATAATGGCTTTGCAATTTTTGCCGAAGTTGAGGAAATGCATCCAACGGCACATCTCTCCACCATCGCTGAAGGCCTGAATATTCCGACGACTATTGTTGAGGATGGCCAAGACGTTTTTGCGGTTGCTGAGGCAGTGATGCCGGCCATCGAGCGAGCTCGATCTGGCGGCGGCCCAACCTTTATCGAAGCAAAATGTTTGCGTTTTAAAGAGCATGACATTGGTAATCGTGACCTCCGAGGGTGGAAGCCGCGTGAGCAAGACGAGTATGACGCTATGTTGAAACGGGACCCCGTCTTGGTGGCAACAGAACGCGCCAGGGCCGAGTCTCTGTTTACAGACGGCGAGATCGAGAAGATTCATGAGGATGCCGAGCAAGAAGTGGCTCGCGCGGTGAAATTTGCAGATGACAGTCCAGTGGAATCGCCTACGGAGGCAGAGCTAATGGCAACGCTCTACGCGCCTCGTGATGGAGTATCGTTCTAATGAGAGAGCTTGCTTACGTCAACGCCATCCGCGAAGCCATTCAGCAGGAAATGCGTCGCGACGAGACGGTTTTTGTCGTCGGTCAGGATGTGCGTGGCGGCGTGTACCCCCACACCCTTGACTTGATTGAGGAATTTGGCGAAGAACGTATCGTCGACACCCCCATCTCAGAATCTGCTATGCACGGGACTGCTTTCGGAAGCGCGCTGCAGGGTTATCGGCCTATCGTCGACTTCATGTTTGCGAGCACCGCCATGACAGTATTCACTGAGACCGCAATCATGACGGGCCAGCAGTACTTTTTGCACGGCAGCAAGCGCCCTGTGCCGTTGGTGATGACCGGAGCATGGGGGATTGGGAAGCGCACTGCGAATGACCACGCGATGCCAATTCACGGTTACTACAGCCGGGCACCCGGTTTGCGTGTCGTTATTCCGTCAACCCCGTATGACGCCAAAGGTATTTTTACGGCAGCAATTCGGGACAATAATCCAGTCATGATCCCTTGGTGCACGGGGATTATGATGTTGAAAGGCGATGTGCCCGAGGAGAGTTACGAGCTTCCTCTCGATAAGGCTAGTGTGAAACGAGCAGGTTCCGACGTCACGGTATTGGCGAATAGTGAGCAACTGCAGTTTGCCCTGAAAGTAGCGGACAAACTCAGTGACGAAATCAGTATGGAGGTCATAGATCCGATTTCATTCTCGCCCATTGATATGGAAACGATTTTGAGTTCATTGGAAAAGACCAACCGCATCGTCATTGTAGACGAGGACTGGGAGTCCGGCGGTTTTGCTGCAACAGTATCGGCGCGTATTGTTGAGCAAGCCTTTGATTTACTCGACGCGCCGATTCAGCGTGTTTGTTTTCCGAACATGCCAATTCCGGGTGGATACATGGAGGATTATTTGCGTCCGAACCCGGAGAAAATCGAAAGCGCTGTTCGCTACGTTTGTGCCTGAGGTCTAGCATGTCTACAGATTATGTGATGCCTAAATTGGCAATGGCAATGAATGAGGGGACAGTGGCGGAATGGCTAGTCTCTGATGGCGACTTCGTGCAGCGAGGAGAATTGCTGTTAACCGTAGAAACTGAAAAGACTGCCTATGAAGTCGAAGCCCCGGACAGTGGTTTCTTTCGTATCCTTGTCGGTGCTGGGGAGACTAGAGATTGCGGCACTGTACTCGGTGTTTTTTACGAGTCTGTCGAAGCACTGACTGCACCGAACGCCGACAGCCAAAGCCAAACGCCTTCAGCGCCCGCTGCGGATACGCCTCCGCGGGACACTAATGCAACTGTCTCGGCCGGTCGAGACACCGTCCCGGATAAGGCGACTGCTGCACAAAATAACGTAGTCACCTCATCGGTCCCTGTCACTACAGGGCGACTGAAGGCGTCACCCCTCGCTAAGCGTATGGCTAAAGATGCGGGTCTTGATCTTCATCGCATGACGGGCACCGGCCCCGGGGGACGGATTGTCAAGCGCGATGTAGAGGCGCAGCTGAGATCACAGCCACACATCAGGCCTCAGTCAATTGGTGCGACGGCCAATCAGGAAGACGTGTTAGCAACGATTCCAATAACGGGTATGCGGCATGCGATTGCAAGCCGCTTGATAGAAAGCCTGCAGACTACCGCCCAATTGTCATCTTTTTGGGAGTCTAACCTCAGTCGGCTGCTTGAGGTTCGACGGCAGTTGGTTGCCAAAGAGGAAGAATTGGGTACGCGTATTTCTGTTAACGCCATGCTTGTTAAGGCGATGATTTACGGAATACGCCGGGTACCGATTGCCAATTCATGTGTCGTAGATGATCAGATTCGGATTCACCGAGATGTGCATGTTGGTGTGGCGGTCTCAGTACCCGGTAGCACCGAATATGATTCTGGTTTGCTGGTGCCCGTATTACGGCACGCTGATAAATTAGGCCTTGCAGAGCTTGATTTGGCAATGAAGGCCTTGGTGCAGAAGGCAAAGGATGGCGCCTGCACGGCAGACGATTTCACAGGATCAACGATTACATTCTCCACTACAGCTGGACTTGCGCCTCCAGGGCACCGAAGCACTCCTGTTCTCAATTTGCCCAATGCCATGCTGGTCGGCCCTTCCACGCCGAAAGACAAACCCTGGGCCGTAGAAGGTGAGATCAAAATTCAGACTGTCTTGCCAGTCAGTGTGACTTTTGATCACAGAGCACTCGATGGGGACCCTGCAGTGCGTTTCATGAATGCGATGCACGAGGCAATCGAGAACCCCAACTTACTATTGCTCTAATTCGAGGACGTATTATGTTGGATCTGGCTGTTGTAGGCGGCGGCCCCGGAGGCTATGTCGCCGCTATCAAAGCCGCGCAAGCCGGATTAAAAGTGGCGCTCATAGAGCGCGATAGACTAGGTGGCGTCTGCCTTAATTGGGGTTGCATTCCCTCAAAGAATTTAATTCACCAGGCCAAGTTGGTAAGCCAGCTTGACGACCTGGTTGCGATCGGCGCCGCGACATCGACGGGTGGCGTTGACTACACACTCATGCAGGAAAAGTCGCGCGATGTGGTGGAGCAATTAACCACCGGCATTAGAGGCCTGATGAAAAAAAATCAGGTGGTAGTGCATGAGGCGTCCGCCTCACTTGTGACGCCCACCGAACTTGCTCTCAGCAATGGGGAGCGCGTCTCAGCAAGGAATATCATTCTGGCTACCGGGTCTTCGCCTACGGCGCTCAGCGACTTTCCTGTCGACGAGCAAGTTGTGTTGACGTCAACGGGAATCTTGGCACAGAAACACCTTCCCAAACGCCTTGCGATAGTGGGTGCGGGTGCCATTGGTTGCGAGTTTGCCTACATCATGTCGAAATTGGGCGTGGATGTGTCTTTGTTCGAGGCGCAGGATCACGTCTTGCCACTTGAAGATAGAGATATATCAAAAGCACTTGCTGATTATTTTGAATCAACGGGCGTGACAGTGGCTGTCGGGTCTACTGTATCTCCATCTTCTATCACGACAAAGGGCGTGGCTTTGTCGGTGTCGCATCAGGGCAAGTCGTCTCAACAGAACTTTGACCAGGTGCTCGTGGTGGTGGGCCGTAAGCCCAATAGTGCTGATTTGGGTCTGGAAGCTGTTGGGGTAGCGATCGAGGCATCTGGACACATTAAGACGAATGCGTCTGGCCAAACGTCGGTTGCGAATGTATACGCGATTGGTGATGTAACTAACTCTCCAGCACTGGCTCACGTGGCAATTTACGAGGCGGAATTGGTCATTGACCGGATACTTGGCAAGGGGGAGTTAGCTCCATTGGATTCATCGCTTGTGCCGGCTGCTATTTATTGTGAACCTCAGGTGGCGAGCGTTGGTGTCACCGAACAGGAAGCCCGCGATTCAGGGCGTGATATCAAGGTCGTCAAGTTTTCACTCTCGGGTGCCGGCAAGTCGATAGCGGTAGGTCAGCCGTTCGGGTTCGTAAAGTTAATTACTGATAAGGCCACCGATGAGCTGGTTGGTGCGCATATTATTGGCAAGGATGCGTCGGAGATGATCAATCAGTTGGTGTTGGCGAAAACTGCTGAGCTGTTGCCGGTTGACATAGCGTCATCAATTTATGCACACCCCACAATATCTGAGTCGATCGCTGAAGCCGCTCGGGCGGTCATCGACCGCCCAATCCATAGTTGAGTTTTGGGATCTAGGGCGTGAACTCATAATAAAATAACGGCACAGGGAGAACGTCATGTATGCAGATCGTCGTTGGGTGATTATTTGTGCTGCCGGCTGCTTGTCTGCCGCAGGCGCTCTGCCATTTAATTTTGCGCCCGTTATTTTCGGCTCAGCCGCTGACACATTCGGTTTTCAACCACACGAAATCGGTTACATGAACTCGTTGTTCCTGTTTATGTTTGCCATTTCGATTATCGCGACTTATTGGCTTCAGGCGCGCATCAACTGGCATAGCATCATGTATGCCGGGCCTGTTCTAGGTGCGGCCGCTATGGTGGCGATGAATAGCACTTCATCCGTGGGCCACTGGTACATTGGTTGGGCGGTTGTTGGATTGTGCTTCGGCCCCGTATTTTCGATTGTGGTGCCGATTTTGGCGCGACTAGAAGATTCCGCCTCCGCATTTGGCGGCAAGTTGGCACTGGAAACGGGTATTCCCGCATTCATGCTCCTGCTGTTTCCTATTCTAGTTGTCCCGAAATACGGTTATTCAGGCGTGGCGGTTGGGTCCCTGATTGCACTTATGTTGATGGCAGCATCGGCGAAGTGGATTCCTCGAGAAAGCGCACAGCCGGATTCCGCAATCATGTCCTTAAACGATGCATCCCCTGAAACGCAAAATACAGGTAGGCGAGCGGTGATGATCTGGGCGGGCATCGCAACGATTTGTATTTATTTCGGCGGTCAAATTTCGACTTGGATTTTCGTGGAGCGTTCGGCAAAGATCCTAGAGTACGGTGACGCCGGTATTGGCTTGCTACTTTTCCTTGGTAAAGCGGGCGCGATGGTGGGTGCTATTGTAGCGATGGCCTTGGGCTCTAGACTTGGGCGTCGATTTCCACATTGGCTGTCTTTTGCCGTGTTGATAACTGGGCAACTGTCTCTGTTGACCGCTCCAAGTTACGCCGTATTTATGACGGGCGCTTTTCTTTTTGAGTTTGGTTGGGCGTTTTTGGTGCCTTACTTGATGGCTGACATAGGCGATTTAGACCTTACGGGGAAGCTCATCATATTCGTGCCGGCTGCACAGGCTCTAGGTGGTGCCTATGGCCCTGCCCTGGCTGGAAATATTGTTACTGCCACTGATTACACCAACGTCTTTGTTTTCGGCATGGTGACCGCCGTGGTGTGTGTGGTTGTGTTCTCTTTCATTTCCAATACGGTGCACCGGCAAGTGATGGTAAAAACCGAGAGAGCCAACATCTAGAGGGTAAGCGCCGTGTTTTCATTGAGTAACAAAGTCGCGTTCATTACGGGTGGCTCCGGTGGAATCGGTCTCGCAGTTGCAAGACGTTTTCTGGAGGCAGGCGCAGTTGTGTTTACAGGCGATGTGCTGGCGACACATGCGGAGGGAGTTGCCCGACATTTTCCTTTAGATGTAAGTGATGAAGATCACGTACGCAATGCGATGCAATCGATTGCTGAGGAGCATGGTGGTCTCGATATTGTAGTTAACAATGCAGGGATTGTTGCCAATGAGAATTGGTTCAAAATTGCGGACGGGACGAGAGAAAATCTAGATAAGATTTTCGGGGTGAATACCTATGGTGTTTTTTATGGCCTGAAATACGCCAGTGAGTTTGTCAACGGCGGCGGCTCAATCATCAATACGTCATCCCGTGCTAGTACCCTCGGGGTTCCGGGTAATAGTCAGTATTCTGCGACTAAGTCAGCCGTGGATAGCCTTACGCGCGTTGCCGCTCTAGAGTTAGCACCGAAGGGTATTCGCGTGAATGCCGTCTGCCCGAGTTTTATCGCAACTGATATGGGCGGAAGTGAATATGGCGATGCAATGGCCAAAACCCTTACCCCACTGGGGAGATTGGGTAGGCTGGACGACTTGGTGGGGGTGTATCATTTCTTGGCGGCTGATGAGAGCGCTTATTTGTCCGGTCAGGCGCTCAATGTTGATGGTGGGTGGTCAGCCGGTATTAGTGAGCAACTTTCCGCCCAGTTTCAAAGTTAAGCCTTAAGCTTGCGGCGGCTGACATGTTTAGAGATGGGCTAGCGTATACGCAACAACGGCGGTCTTCGCGCGTCTAATTCCTTCGGGCATGATTTTTCCGTGTTCTTGATAATTAAGGGCTAGGCAGGTCCGCGCCAACTCGATGGCGTAGTAAAGCACGCTGCTGAGATCCTCCAGTGGTACCGTGCCTAATCTACCGTCAATAAGCTCAGCAAGCTTTACTGCAATGATTTTTTCTCTTTCCAGAGAGTCATTCCTTACAGACATTGGGATGTCGGGACCAAAGAAAATCTCAAGTTCAGCAACACTTTTCATGTGGTGCTCTACGCCAAGTTCTACCCACTGTTCTAATAAAGCTCCTAGCGTGTCACTGTCCTGATACAAGCGGAGATTGAAGACTGACGCTAGATAATCACTAGTCATCTCATCGGCAATGCTCCTGACTAGCGCGAGTTTGTTGGGGTAAAAGTGGTAGCATGAAGCCAGCGGGAGATCGGCGCGTTTTGCGATATCCTGATAAGTTATGGAATCGAATGTGCTTTCTGTAAGTAACTGTGTTGTCGCCTGTTTAAGCCGCTCCCGACGAATGTCGCCGCGTCGTTGAGTGTTGCCGGCTTTGGACGATGAAGTCATTTTTTCGGGATCGGACGAACTGGATTTGGCAAGGCTCTATGTTATCAAAAAACGCCGCTGAGGCGGTACGAGCATTGCATACTGAGAGTTTCTTTTCGGCGCTCTCAAACATGTTGTTGTCGAGTGTGCCGGCGTCACATTGCTCAGTCTGGAGTTACACCAACGACCGCACACCAGAGCGCCTTTATGACCATGCACCATCTAAACAGCGCCAATATCTCCACACCGAGTTATTAAAAGCGGCTTACGTAATAGGCCCTTATTACTCGGGACTCGTCAAAAGCTGCGCCAACACCGGCTTTTATCTCATTTCAGACATTGCACCTGAAGGTTTTACGGATTCCGAATACTATCGCGCGTACTACAAGCCTAAGGGTGTTAGCGATGAGGGTATGTTTTTTATTCGTTTGTCTGAGACCCATTCGATTGGCGTTCTCATTGAGAAGGTCGGCGTAGGAAATGACTTTACTGACGACGAGACTGGTTGCTTGGAAGCTTTGAGTGACTTAACCGCGTCACTTATCTGCCACCATATCAGCGGTGGAGAGGGTGGTTTGGAGGCGGATGCTAGCGCTGCGCAGTCGGTCGTTACCGCTGCACTTGAGTCATTTGGTTCAAGTCTGCTTAGTGAGCGAGAGCGAGAGATTTGCAACCTAATTTTGAAGGGGCACTCATCGAAATCAGGGGCTCGACTATTGCAGATCTCACCTGAGACTGAACGGGTATATCGCAAGCGTCTATACGGGAAACTGGGGGTTGTTTCACAGGGTGAACTGTTTTGGTTGTTTATTCGTGCAACAGAGGCTTTTGACCCTGAGGTTCACTCTGACCCGCTTATCAGCATCAAGTCATAACCTATAACTCATATGGGTGACTACAGTTGGGCTCCGCCTGACTGTAAGGTTTGGGCGGTATCCTTATCACCGATGAGCCCTATGCTCGGTAGCCCCCTAGAAAAGTATGACTTTGCGCTCACCATCGACGGCAGGTCGTATGGTGTCCGTGAAGAGTTTGAAGTATTAAACCCCGCTTCGGAGGAGGTTGTCGCCTCAGCGCCTGATGCTGACCAGCCGGCTGTTGAGGCCGCGATGAAGGCGGCTTTGAGGGCAGCGCCTGCGTGGGCTATGACGCCAGTATCCCAGAGGGCGTCGCACGTTTACGACTTCGCGAACGAGGTTGCTGAGCACCTCGAGGATCTTAGTCATTTGCTAGTGCTTGAGCAGGGTAAACCGCTAGCCTCGGCAAAATCGGAGCTTTTTTCCAGCCTGGATTATTTAAGGCGACTAGCTGATATCGCTGAATCGGAGCTCGAATTCTCTGCAGCTAACCTCCCGCGTGGAACCAAGGTAATTCGCAAACCGCTGGGTGTTGTTGCTGGAATTACGGCGTGGAATTATCCCGTTCAGTTGGCCTGCTCAAAGCTGGCAATGGCCGTTTTGACGGGCAATGCAACAGTGCTTAAGCCGTCGCCTTACACGCCATTGACGACGCTCGCACTCGGCCAACTTTCTCGTGACGCATTTCCGCCGGGAGTCGTGTCTGTATTGTCTGGACTTGATCCGTTAGGAGAGTGGATAACCGCCCATCCCACGATTTCGAAAATCGGCTTTACGGGCTCGACGCGCACGGGATGCGCTATCGCAGAATCTGCGGCCCACAGGCTAACGAGACTCACGCTGGAACTCGGGGGTAATGACGCGGCGATCGTCCTGCCTGATGCCAATATTGAAGCAGCAGCAGAGGGCATCATCGCTAGCGCGCTAGAGAACACTGGTCAGCTCTGTAACGCCGTAAAACGGGTGATTGTGCACGAGTCGATTGAGCGCGATTTGACGGACGCGATGGTCGATGTGGCTAACTCGTTAGTGATTGGCGATGGCATGAACGCAAGCACCGATCTTGGCCCCATACAAAATCGCATGCAGTTTGAGAGATTGAAAGCGCTGCGAGAGTCGGTTGCGCAAGAGGGTGGCACTTTTCACTGTGGTGAACAAACGTTTTCGGGCCCTGGTTACTTTATGGCGCCATCAATTATCTCCGGTTTGAGTGATGCTTCGAGACTCGTATCTGAAGAGCAGTTCGGTCCTCTGGTGCCAATCCTAGGCTACGATGACGTGGATCAGGCAATGGTGCGGGCAAATTCCTCGCCGTTCGGATTGGGCGCATCCGTCTGGACCTCTGACGTCGATAAAGGCCTTGCGTTAGCTGAGCAATTTGAGGCGGGCAGCGTTTGGATCAATCACCACTCCGCCTTGTCGCCCGATTATCCATCGGGGGGCCATAAGCTCTCAGGCTTGGGAGTAGAGTACGGCGTTCACGGACTTGAGGAATATACTCAGCATCAAGTGATAAGGATCGCAACGTGACTGCGGATGCCTTACCTGCAATGACTAGCCCTGAGCTATTACGTTGTGATTGTTTGATTGGTGGTTCATGGGTCTCATCTGATGAGGTGTTTCCTGTGATCGATCCTGCCACCGAAAACGTGATAGCTCATGTGTCGAGTGCGTCTGAGGCGCAGGTTGGTCTTGCTGTGGCCGAAGC
>CAJXMD010000026.1 GCA_913056165.1 uncultured Halieaceae bacterium | reverse complement strand
CACTGCTCTTGATGAAGTGAATTTCGGATAGTGCCCGGCTTACTGACATCTTGAAGCTGCTGCGCAGCAAGATATATAGTGAGACTATACATCATGGTTGTCGACAGTCTATTTCGATTGAGCGAGTTTCAACGATGCCAAAGGTGGTAAAAGCCGAAAGCCCACTAAAACGGACCCAAGCGGATCGGCGCCAGATGTCTAGGCAGGCTGTGCTGCTCAGCGCCTGCAAATTGTTTGGAGAGAAGGGTTACGCCAATACATCGCTCGAGGACATTGCGATCGATTGTGGCCTCACGATCACGCCCATTTATCATTACTTTGGCAATAAAAAGGCGCTGTTTGCTGCCGTCATCTCCTTGATGGAAGAGCGCATTGTGAACAGTATGGATGAGGGAGTCGCTGTAAATAAGATGCCAGAGGCAATCGCCCACTGGCGAGCTTTTTTGGATTTATGCGAAGACCCGGGATTTAGACAAATTGTGTTGGTGGATAGTCCCGCTATCCTCGGTCGCGACCGATGGGCCGACAGTGCGGTGACCCAAGCAGCCAAAGCCTTAGTCGTTGATAAGAGCCACAAGAATACCCGTAGGCGGTATCGGCAGGAGCTTTATGGCCGGATAATTATGGCTGCATTCACGGAAGCTGCGCTGATGATCGCCGAGGCGGAGGATGCCCGCGCGGTCAGAAAAGAAGCGGAAAAACTTATTATGGAACTATTTTCCTCTCACGATATATAGATTGGCTCTTCTGGCCTTTAGCAAGCTATCAGTGGTATAGGTGTGCAAGTAGTTATAGGGGGGCTCCAATGCGAATGATAAGAAATAGCCTCGCAATTTTCCTTGCGATGTTCATGGTCATGTCGCCGCAAACTATTGCGCAGGAAGATACCGTTGAGACGACGATAAAACCCAATATTTTGGTGATGGTCGCTGATGATCTTGGTTGGGCGGATGTGGGCTATCACGGCGGTGACATCGACACCCCTTCCCTCGATCTCCTGGCCGAGCAGGGGGTCCAACTCAATCGCTTCTACACAACGCCCATTTGCTCGCCGACCCGTGCCGCCCTGATGACTGGCCGGGATCCGATTCGCCTCGGCGTGGCTTATGGGGTCATTCTCCCCTGGGATAATATCGGCGTGCACCCCGATGAGCATTTTATGCCGCAATCATTTCAGGGGGCGGGATATCAAACAGCCATGGTAGGTAAGTGGCACCTAGGTCACGCTCAAATGACTTATCACCCAAACAATCGAGGGTTTGATCATTTCTATGGTCACCTTCATACCGAGGTAGGTTTTTATCCGCCTTTTGCTAATCAGGGCGGTAAGGATTTTCAACTCAATGGGGTCTCCATTGATGACGATGGCTATGAAACCTATTTACTGGCTGATGAAGTATCTCGGTACATTAGGGAGCGAGATAAGAACCGGCCCTTTTTTATGTATATGCCGTTTATTGCTCCCCACACCCCGCTCGATGCGCCTAAAGAGCTTCAGGAAAAGTACAAGGATATCGATACGGATCTACCACCGGCGCGATCGCGTCAGACCGACGAGACTCGCCGAATGGCGACAATGATGCTGCAACCCAGCGCTCGACCGATGTACGCGGCGGTGGTTGACGCCATGGATCAGGCGATTGGACAGGTATTGCAGACTCTGGAAGAGGAGGGCATCGCCGAAAACACCATTGTGCTCTTTTTCAGTGACAACGGCGGTGCGGCTTATTCCTATGGCGGCGCTAACAACGCGCCCCTTAGGGGTGGAAAGGGAGAGACCTTTGAAGGGGGGATCCGGGTTGTTTCCCTGTTGCGCTGGCCGGCCATGCTAGGTAGTGGCCAGCAGTTCGATCAGATCATGAGTGTGATGGATGTCTTTCCGACGTTGGCCGCAGCCGCGGGGATCGAGGCGGGCAATACTTTTGAGCTCGATGGGCGAAATATGTGGCCGGCCATTGCGCAGGGTGAAACAGTTCCATTGGAAAAGCCGCTGATGTTTGCCTCTGAAATTCCCATTTACGGGAGCTTTAAATTCACGGCGTTCGATGAGAGCTGGAAGCTGGTGCAGGAGGTGGAGCAGGAGCAGCTCTCGGTGACGGTGACCAATTATTTGTTCGATATTTCGAAGGATCCGAATGAGTACAACAACCTGGCCTCTGCTTATCCAGAGGTCGTTGAGCAACTCAGCGAGGAGATTCACGAGTGGCGAGCTCTCTATCCCATTAATGGCACTCGATCAGAATTGGTTCCGCCGCCTGGCTGGCGTGCTCCCCGCGATTGGGCCAGCTACCCCATACCTTTGGAAGAGCTTCAGGATGAAAGCAATACGGGTATGGCACCTACGCCGTCGATACTTCGGGTATTGGATTGGCAGCATGGCTCGAGAGGGCGACTCGAGTACAACTGTTCATCCCGATGGTGGTCGGGTGGCGTGTGCATTAGAGAGTAGTTTGAGCAGGTGTTGAATTAACTACCGGAGGTGTGAGGTGAGTATGGGATTTAACGAGGAAAGCGGACATCAAGCCGCTGTCAGTATGGCTACCCAGCAAATTGAGTATTTGCGAAAAAAATACGGGCTGGCAACAGATTTGATCGGATCCAAAGTGCCTGAAAGCATCGAAGAGGGGCGGGCAATCTATCGCGCTATTTTCGCCCCAGAGGTGAAAATCTCAGCCAGTAACGGTGGTGACGGTCCTACTTTTGATGCGGTTGGTGCCGATGCCTGGGTTGATGTGGTTGTTCATGCCCTGCAGCCTTTTGCGGTTACCCAGCACCTCATTGGTACCCAGCTGGTGACGATCAACAGCTTACCCAATTCCGAAGGAATGGGGGGGAGCGCATCTATGGTCAGCTATGTACAAGCCTGGCATGCGGATCCGGGTGGGGTGGTAGACATCTTCATCGGTACTTATCGGGATAAAGTAGCGTTCACCCCGCAGCTTGGGTGGCAGATTATCGAGATGCGGCTAGAGAAAGTGTCGGGTCATACACTGTCGCCACATCAGTAGGTGTGATCAGAGACTAGGTGATAACAGTAGGTTCGAGCAATATTTGTGAGATGGCCAACGGAAATGCCCTCTCTTTCAGGGATGTGACTTGCCACGGCGATCCAGGCAGCTATTTCGATAAGGTCTCTTTCTCAGCTTCACAATCCCCTGTTGGATCATCACCATTTGCTTTCGCTGCGCTTATCTCGCTACGAGCTAATGCTCGCGCTTCAAGAAAGTCGGCATTGCTTTGGAGCCGAGCGAAAGCGGCCGACCCGACCAAAATCCCCGCTTGCACATCGCTCCTCCAATGAACATTACACACATTTCGGCTGTCACCGAATGCAATACCGCGGGCTAGGATTTGTTCCGCCCGGTCCGGCACCAGATCGGACAGAATCAAGGCCCACCCCCAGCCGATCGCGGTATGCCCCGACGGATAGGAGCCATCACCCCGCAACATTTCCTCGTCTTCCGGCGTGCAAATGGGTTGTTGGTTACTCATAAAGGGACGCTCGCGCTGATACGCATTTTTGGCCCCGTAGCTGGCGAGTCCCAGATCTGTAAGAGTCCTGCGCAGTAACATCTGTAGGTGGGGCGTGTCCTTTCGATTTATGTTGATTCCCACGGCGCAGGAAAATGTTGCCGTTGAGTCAGGGCCGAGATGGGCATCTGCCCTGGCGAGCTCGAACCGGTCTTTATCCTGGGTTGCTAATAACTGCGCGCTAAAGGCGTCATCTGCGGCCTGTGCTGCTGAGCCGGCCGCTGGGGGTGGTGGGACAAATTCATCGCTTCTCAAAGGGTTGTCCATCGGGAGATATCCCATCAAGAGACCGGGCCTGATCTCCGGTACATCTGTAGAGTCTGATGGTTCGGCGATAGCGTGGCAGGATAGAAGCACACCGATGGCTAAAGAGCCTTTGAGCAAGGAAGTGATCACGAGTTGCCTTCGTTTCAGGATATTGTCTAGGTATCGACATTACACTTGTTTGCCACAGACAGCGAACAGCGACTGCTTATCAAAACGAGACAAGAAAGCGGTGTGACTTTGCTTAATCAAGGACAATCGTCCTTAGAGCAGGTTGCGGACAATAACAACGCTGGATAAACCTATCCACAGGGTGTTAAAGGCTACCATTGTGGGGAGCAGTTTCCGCTCAGATACCCAGATCAACAATGCCGAGGTCACCAGCGTGATAACATGAAGTTGCCAAATTTCCTTTTGCCAGACGAGCCCTGGCAGGATAACCGCTGCTTTGGCAACCCAGGAGATTGCCTCCACCACGTTGTAGTTGACCCAATACCCCTCTTGAAACCAGAGCTTGTAGCTGTTGACGATATTGCCAAGTCCCACATGGCTATAGACCAGAGTAGTGATAATAAAAAACAGCCCGATCGTGGCGATGACTTCCAGCATAGCGATGTGTTCCCGCAATGGTTTTAGAGTGAGGCGCACCGTAACAAGGTAATTACGGATTTAATGAGAAGTAGATGTGTTTGCTACCTACTATTCGATGCGTTGCCAGGTCTCCCTCAGCACGTATTTGCCCAAATCGACAACTTGCGTGAACTCCGTCCCCGCAGCATTGATCTCGACCTCCACTGAAAACGCCTCGCCGATGATGGCTTCATTCGAGTGATTAGCGATAGTCTCCACCATGTTGGTGCCGTCGAAAGTGTAAGTTCCATGGCCTACACGAAGCACTGGAGGGGTTGAGGCATCGTAGTAGGTATAGAACACGTGTCGCTCGGTGAATACTTTTACTTGCCTCGGTTCGCGAATTTCGATGGACTCATCGTCGTAGTAAGCGCTCTTTACTTCCCATACTCCAACGAGTGTTGGTGACTGGGCTAGAGCAAGTGTGCTTGCGAAATAAATGACCATAAAGGCGGCAATTTTTAAATTCATGAGAAGCGGTCCCCTATTGATTGTGGTGAAAGTGTTACCGTGCGTCAGCATTACTGTCTGCTTCAACAGGAATGAGGTAAGGAGGGCGGCGGGAGAGGTGGGTTGACCACAGCGTGGCGTTATATAGCTAAAGTAGGTCAGTCGCAGAATCGCAGCTGCTGCATATAAGAAGGCGTCTGAGATTTGGCCAGCTAGGCCGCACATAGTCCTCTTTTTTTCAATTTTGGCATGGCAAGCCCTAGGTGAGCATGTCAAGATTCGTCCCGGCGTTTCAGCGCCGAGGAGAGATGATTGAATCAATACGATGCGATAGTGATAGGGGCAGGCCACAATGGTTTGACGAATGCCGCTTATCTCGCGAAGGCAGGACTCCGTGTCGCTGTGATGGAGCGAAACCCTTACATTGGTGGTGCCACTGTGAGTCGCGAGTTGTACGAGGGTTGGTACTACTCAAACTGCTCTTACGTATCAAGCCTGCTCCGTCCCGAGATAGCCCGGGATCTTGAATTACCACGACACGGTCTGCAGGTGGTGCCCTTTGGCGGTGGCTGTACCTTCATGAGGAACGGCGACTACTTCGGTAATTACAGCGACCCTGGCCGGCATTATCGGGAGATCGCTCGTCACTCCCGTCGCGATGCAACCGCTTACGATCGCTACGCAGCAGACACGAGTTTGCAGACTCGCTTGATCAGGCCCTATCTTCTGAAGACACCTCCGGACCCAACCTCCATTAAGCCCCGGGATCTCAAAGATTTGTTGGAATTCGCCCGCTCGTTCATGGCACTGGGGGAAGAAAAATTACTCGATACGATCAAGTTCTGGACCGGCAGCGTCGGTGATTACTTGAATGAATATTTTGAAACCGACGTTATTAAAGCGCAGCACGCCGGCAGCGGGATCATTGGAACAGCGTTGGGCGTCTACTCCCCTGGCACCGCATATGTACTGTTGCATCACTACATGGGTGATGTAGATGGCAATGTCGGATCCTGGGGATTTGCTCGGGGTGGTATGGGCGCCATAGCCAATTCACTCTCAAAATCACTACAGTCCTTCGGTGGTGAAATTGTCTGCGACGCAGATGTTGATGAAATTATCGTCAAAGGAGGGCAAGCCAAGGGGGTTGCTCTCAAGGACGGCAGGGAATTTTACGCGGATATTGTCGTTTCCAATCTCGACCCAAAGCGAACTTTCCTCGATATCACCAACTCTCGTGATCTCCCGAAAGATGTGGTTGAGAAAGCGCAGAATTTCAAGATTCGTGGGTCTTCAGGAAAACTGAATATCGCTCTGGACGGACTCCCTGTTTTTAATGGCCTGGATCCCAAGAGCCGGTTGATGGCAGGGGATCTCCATTTCAGCGACTCCTTGGAGCGTATGGAACGTGCCTACGATGACTGGAAGGCAGGGACGTGGTCCAAGGATCCATATCTCGACATGATGATCCCTTCTCTTACCGACCCCACCATGGCGCCTCCCGGCAAACACATGATGTCGGTGTTTGTGCAGTACGCGCCACCAAAAATAGATGGCCGAGATTGGACCGATGAGGACAAGGCGGGGTTTGAAAAATCGGTGATCGACCAGATTGCAAACTACAGCCCGAATTTCAGAGATCTAATCCTTCATGTGGAGACCCGCACGCCCCGAGAGATTGAGGCGGAGGTGGGACTTACCGAAGGTAATATTTTTCAGGGTGAACTCACCTTCGACCAACTGCTGTTTAATCGTCCTTTTCCCGGATACGCACAGTACCGAGCGCCGATTAAGGGCATGTATCTCTGCAGTTCCGGAACTCACCCGGGAGGGGGTGTAATGGCCGCCCCCGGCGCAAATGCCGCGAGGGAGATTCTGGCGGACTTAAAGCGTCCCAACACGGTCCCCGGAGGATATGTCGATGACTGATTACGACGCCATCGTTATTGGCGCCGGCCACAACGGTTTGGTCGCAGCCAGTTATCTCGCTAAAGCGGGCAGCAAAGTATTGGTTCTGGATGGACGAGGGCAGCCGGGTGGTTGCGCTAGTAACCGCCAGCTTACGGAGGCGGTTACCGTCTCCGATTGCGCGCAATGGCTGGGCCAGTTTGATCGGGACATCATCAAAGACCTGAAGCTTATGGAGCACGGGCTGCTGCTTGGAGAGACCAAGCAGACCATCGCGCTTCAAGCGGATGGCAACCATCTGACCTTGGAAGAGACAGATGTTAGCGGCGGCGGCCTGAGTGCCGACGATCAGGATGCATACCGGCGTTTCAGGAAACAAATGAATCGATTTGCCAAGCTGATTGTCCAGTTATACAAAAAGCGCCCGCCGAAATTAGTGGACCAAAATTGGCATGACAGACTGACCCTGCTGAAACTCGGCCTTGGCTTGAAGCTTTTGGGTCGTGAGGACATGCGCGATTTAATGCGTATTGCCCTGATCAATATCTATGACGTGTTAAACGAGCACTTTGATCACCCCGGGCTGAAAGCGGCGCTGGCACTGGATGCAGTCACGGGATCCACGATGGGACCGCGATCGCCGAATACGGTGTTTAGCTATCTGCACCGACTCGCAGGCAATCAACTGGGACAGCAGGGACTGTGTCAGGTACTTGGAGGAATGGGTGCCTTGGGTGAGGCGCTGGCGCAGGCGGCACGGAGCCATGGCGCTACCATAAGGCTTAACTCGCCGGTGCAGTCGATCATGAAGGAGCACGATCGTGTTTGCGGGGTAAAACTGGATTCGGGTGAGCAAATTTCTGCAAAGATTGTGATGTCGAGCGCAGACCCTGTGACCACGTTTAAATCATTGCTCGGCTATCGCCACATAGAGACAGGGATGGCCCGTCGCGTTGAGCACTACCGCACGCGAAGCGGGACCGCAAAGCTTCATGTAGTCCTATCGGGACTGCCTGAATTTTCTGGCCTGCCCGCTACGTCGTTGTCTCACCGGCTCGTGATCGCGCCATCGATGGATGCCATGGAATCAATGCTTAACCCGGCTAAATACGGCGAGGTTGGTGGTCAGCAGCTTTTTGATATCAGTATCCCCAGCATTGAGGATAAGGCGCTGGTGTCAGATGGCACTCACGTTCTCACCAGTCTTGTCCATTATTTACCCCACTCTCCCAAAGAGGGTTGGGACAGCCTTAAGCCTCGTGTGCTGGATCGCCTCCTTGATCAGTTGGAGGGGTATGCACCGGGCATTAAGTCCTTGGTAACAAGCGCTGAATTACTTACTCCCGCCGATCTTGAGGCGACCTTTGGAATGACGGATGGCAACTGGCATCACGGCGAGTTGTCCATCGACCAGGCGTTAATGATGAGACCTTTCCCCGGAGCCACCCAGTACCAAACCCCCGTGCGCGGTCTTGTTTTATGTGGTGCCGGTGCACACCCCGGTGGTGGCGTGATGGGAGTCGCGGGCAGAAATGCCGCGAGGGAAATTTTACGTGGAGGGCACCTGTCGTGAGCGCCGAATCCCGTGACCATATGCTGTTGACTACGCCTTTCCATAGCCGGATCCAACAGGCTTGCGAGATTAACGACTGGGGAATCTGGATGGGGTACACCACCCCCAACGCCTATTTCGACGTTGAGCTTGAGTACTTTGCTATTCGTAGCACAACAGGGGTTTTTGATCTGTCGCCAATCAACAAATACCGAATTACCGGCCCTGATGCCGAAGCGTTCTTGAATAGAATGGTGACGCGAGATGTCAGCAAAATTGGCGTCAACAGGGTGGGCTATGCGGTGTGGTGCAATGACGCAGGCGAAATGCTCGATGACGGAACCATCTTCCGCCTCGGCCCTCAGGATTTCAGGTTGTGTTCATACCAACGCACCGATGAATGGCTGGGGTGGTGTGCCCTCGGTTTTGATGTACAGATTGAGAATGAAAGCGAGGCTATCGCAGCACTCGCGGTTCAAGGACCTACATCCTGTACGGTACTGACCCTTGCAGGATGTGCCGACCTCAATCAACTAAAGCCCTTTGGCATTGCCCACTACGAGTTTGAGGGCGTGCCCTTGGCGGTCAGCCGTACCGGCTTTACCGGTGATTTGGGCTATGAAATATGGATTGCCCCCGATAAGGCGGAGGCCTTTTGGGATCGCTTGTTTGAGGTGGGCCGGGACTATCTGATCAAGCCCATTGGTTCCTACGCCTTAAACATCGCGCGAATCGAAGCGGGTTTCTTGCAGGCTCGTGTCGACTTTGTCCCCGCCGAAGAGGCGGTTCGTCCCGGTAGAACTCGGTCGCCCCTCGAGCTTGGTCTCGAGTGGCAGGTGGACTTCGGTAAGGCGCTATTCAATGGCCGCGAAGCCTTGCTGCGTCAACGTGATGAGGGCTGCCGATACCGGTTTGTACTTCTTGACGTAGAGGGCAATAAGCCGGCGGATCATTCCTTTATCTTAAAAAATGGAAAAACAGTGGGTACCGTCACGTCTGCGGCCTGGTGCCCTACGGCGAAATCCAATTTGGCCTTTGCGCAAATTGAAATGCCCCATGGGGCACCAGGGGATGAATTGGTTGCCGAGATTTACTACCAGCGAGAGCTTCACTGGACCCGGCTCCTTGCTCCCTGCAAGGTCATTGACGCGCCACTTTTTAATCCCGCGCGACGTCGCCAGACGCCCGCGCCACCGCATTAACGATGTTGTCTTCGAACCATAAAGAGTGACATCCAGTGCATTTGATTGCGACACACGTAAACGACTCGATGGCCGAACTCCGGACTAAGCTGGTTGCGGACAGTGCCCAGCCCGGGCGCGCGATGGATCCCTACTTTTATCGCTCCCATCTTGTGCATGAACTCGAACTTGAGCACCTGATCTTTAAAAGCTGGATCTATGCGCTCCATGCCAGCGAGATACCCGAGACTGGCGATTATCAATTACTCGAAATAGGCGAAGATGCGCTGATCGTGGTTCGCTGTGAAGACGGCAGTATCCGCGCGATGCACAATATTTGTCGGCACCGAGGTGCTAGGGTTTGTGAGCAGCAGACGGGAAATCGCAAGACCTTCGTTTGTCCCTATCATGGGTGGGTGTATGAGCTTGACGGTAGCCTCAAGGCAGCCCGAGAGACCCATGTGATGCCTGATTTTGATTCGACGCAGCATGGCTTGAAGTCGGTACGCTGCGTTGACTATATGGGACTCGTGTTTGTGAATTGCGATCCCGATGCCGGAGATTTCCTCGGGCCGCTGGAAAATATCCGGGAACCTCTGGGGGCCTATGATCTCGCTAACGCCAAGGTGGCCCATCGCCACACCTACCGGATCGACGCGAACTGGAAGTTGGTGCTAGAGAATTACCTCGAGTGCTATCACTGCGCCACCTCTCACAGGGCCTATGCGAAGCTGCATACCTTCAAAGACCTATACGAAAAATCCGCGCCGATAGTTGAAGCGATGCTAGCCCGATCCGATGAGGTCACCGGCGTGGACGGTATGTCGAAGCACTACACCAAAACCTACAACGATGCGGAGAGTTTTGGCGCCTGTGTTCACACCATGCGATATGGGTTGTACGACGGATTTGTCACGGGCAGTCAGGATGGTCAACCTGTGGCGCCTCTGATGGGCAAGATCAAGGATTACGATGGGGGTGCGGGTGATTACCAAATGGGCCCTTTAAGCTTCATGCTTAACTACCCCGATCACTGTGTGCTGTACCGATTTTTGCCTCGAAGCCTGACGGCTACAGACGCCGAAGTCGTATGGTTTGTCCGAGGTGATGCCGTAGAGGGTGCAGATTACAACGTCGATGAGGTCACCTGGCTGTGGCACCACACCACTCTGGAAGACGAGTACATCATCATGCGCAATAGCATGGGGGTTAACTCACGATTTTTTGACCCTGGCCCTTATCATCCGGAGTTCGAGGCGACCCTGAAACATTTTGTCGCTTGGTATCGAAAGACGCTCCTCGCTAACTGCCCGCCCGCAACCGACTAAACACATTCGTGTTCGCTCAGATTGATACGGTTTCCCTTGATTCGTTTGGGGAGAAGGGTCGATCAACCCGAATAAACAGCCAGATAAGGGCGCCAATCAATGCCAGCACGCTGCCGGTTGAGAGCGCCGCCACCCAGCCGACGTGCATGGCCAGGAATGGCATGAGAGGCGCGACGATAATCCCTGCGGAATTGCCTCCGGTATTCATCAATCCACAGGCGGGAGCACTGTAGGGGCCGGCGATAAATATTTGGGCAGACCAAAAGGCGCCCTCCGCAAATTGGGTCGCCGCAAAACACAGGGAGAGCAGGGCGACAGCGACATAAGGCGAGGGAGAGTACAGCCCGACATAAAGCAATATGCCTGATGCCGTAAGGCCAATCATGGCGGGGATCCGGCAGCCCAGTCTGGGCCCCCAGCGAGCGCATAGCGCGTCACAGGTAAGACCGCCAAGGGTTGCCATGACGGCGCCTGTTATCCATGGTAACGCCGCGAGAAAACCGGTTTCCAAAATACTGAAGCCCAACTCAGTCACCAGATAATGAAAGAACCAGGTGAAGAAAAGGTAGAAAACGTAGTTCTGGGTGAAATAAGCCGCGGCGAGCAGCAAGGTTTCGCGGTTTTTCAGCAGGGACTTCCAGGCCCCAAAGCCCGCCTCCTGTGTGAGCCCATCGCGGTTGGCGTAGATTAAATCCAATTCTGGCTTCGTCATGGCCGGGTGTTCTGCCGGGTTATCCCTGGCGTACCACCACCAAATCCAGAAAAAGAGAATGCCCAAGGGCACGAACATGTAGAAGGACGCCCGCCACCCCCAGGTCACCATAACGATAGCGACCAGAGGCTGCGCGAGAGCCGCCCCCAGCGTGAGGCCGGTGCTGGATACTGCATTCGGCAGCGCCCACTGGCCGACCGGGAACCATCGTTCGATCGCCGCGGCTTGAACCGGGTACATGGGGGCGTGAGCCGCCCCCAATAAAAAGCGCACGACAATGAGTGCGACTAATATACCGCTCGCCGAGGTCACCAGGGTTCCGGGAAGAAAACCGGTTAACCCCGAAGCCACCACCCAGATAAATCCCGCACCTAGCAGGGTTTTTCTTGGACCGAATAATCGCCCCAGGATGCCGCCCGGCAACTGGCAGGCGGCATAGCCCCAGATAAAGCTGGCGTAGATCCAACCCATTTCAAGCTCTGAAATGGCAAGCTCGGGCATCATGTGTTCGCCGGCCACATGAATGTTTTGTCGCATGAGATACGATAGAAAACTCAGCATGAAAATCGCTGAGAAGAATCGCCATCTGACGGGGATAGACCTGAGTCTCATAATCCGGTTAGCTCCAAGCTGACTTCAGCCTGCCGCTTATTGTCTGCTAGTAAGGCTACAGACATCGGCAGATCTCGGCGAGTGACCATCATGCCTCAATACGGGACGCAGGGTGCAAAAATTTGAGTGGATCTGAACGTGCCAGTGGTAAGCTACGATGCCCCGTTTGGGTGCTGTTGCAAACAATCATAAGGTTTAGCAGTGACGTCACCACGCGTTGATAAAGTTAATTTCTCGCTAACGGTCCTGGTGTTACTGGGGTTAGCTATCCCTCTCCTGCTTGCCCCGGCGTGGACCGCCGACATCTTGCAGACGGCTTATAGATGGATTACTCGCTCTTTTGGTTGGTTTTACGTGCTGACTGGCGCGTTAGCGGTGATCATTGTTTTATACATTGGCCTGAGCCGCCATGGGCAGGTCCGCCTTGGGGATGTGCCGCCGGAATTCTCCACGTTTAGTTGGGGTGCCATGCTGTTTGCCGCGGGTATTGGCGCCGGTCTCATGTACTGGAGCGGGATTGAGTGGGCCTATTATGTAAACGGCCCGCCCTTTGGCGCAGAGCCTGGCTCGGATGAGGCCTATCAGTGGGCTGCCTCCTATGGGATTCATCACTGGGGCGTGATCGCCTGGTCATTGTATTGCTTGCCCACAATCGCTATTGCCTATCCCTTTTATGTCAGAAAGCTGCCTCGCTTAAAATACAGTATTGCCGGGCATTACTGGTTTAAAGGGGAGGAAACCTCGGCGCCATCTCGGCTTATGGATTTGTTTTTTATGGTTGCCCTCATCGGCGGTGCAGGCAGTTCGCTGGGTTTTTCAACGCCTTTGATTTCCGCTTTGTTATCTCGCCTGACTGGCTTTCCAATCGGCTTTGCCCTTGAGCTCGCAGTGGTGGGGATTTGCGTTGCTTTATTCGCCACAAGCGTCGGCCTCGGTTTGGGTAAGGGGATACGCAGGTTAAGCAATATAAACATCGTGATCGCCGTTATTTTACTGGTGTTCATCGTTGTACTTGGGGACACCCTGTTTCTACTCAAGATGGCGGTCAATACTGTTGGTCATCTGTTTCAAAATATTGTCGCTATGACTTTTTGGACCGACCCCATGTCCGACTCTCGATTTGTCGAAGACTGGACTATTTTTTATTGGGCATGGTGGATTTCCTACGGCCCCTTTGTCGGCCTGTTTGTCACCCGTATTTCTCAGGGGCGCAGTCTGCGAGAAATGGTGGTGGGAATGTTGGTTATGGGCTCATTGGGTTGTTGGGCATTCTATCTCGTGCTTGGGCATCACGGACTTGGCTTACAGCTTAGCGGCGCTATGGATCTTTTAGCCCTTATGTCAGAGCGCGATGGCAGTGCAGCCATCGTGGCAGGTTTGGATACCCTGCCTTTGGCGGAGTTTATTCTTGCCGGTTTCTGTATTGTCACCCTGATCTTTTGCGCCACAACCTATGACAGTGCGTCTTACACCTTGGCGGCGAGCGCTACCCAATCCCTACACCCCAAGGAGGATCCGCCGCGATGGCATCGCCTGTTCTGGGCCGGTGCCATCGCTATTTTGCCGATTGCACTCATCTATGCGGGGGGCATTCGGGAGGCCCAGACAGCGGTATTGGTCGTATCCCTCCCCTTGGTCGCTACACTCTGGTTGGCGGCCATTGGCTTGCTCCGATCCTTGAGGGAAGATCACCCGCCGCCGGGAGCGCCTGTTTTAAGTGAGCAGTGATCAGCCAATTGCTCTGGTATCTGCCGGTGCCTCTGGTATCGGTCGAACCATCGCAGATGCTTTGTGGACGTTGGATTATCGCGTGATAGCGCTCGATATAAACCGCGAGTTTCTCCGAGACTATGCCAATCACTACGGTGAGGACTCGGCGATCCTATGCGACGTTGCAGATCCGGTAATGGTGGACAGGACTCTTGGCGGTCTCGTCGATTCCCTCCCTCGCTTAGATCTACTGGTCAACAACGCAGGTATTTCTGGCCCTACCGCGCTTCTCGAGGACATTGCTGTAGACCAATGGCAAGAGACCATTGAGACCGATTTAAACAGCCTTTTTTACGTGACGCGTTGGGTTATCCCCTTGATGAAGCAGCGGCGAGCTGGCGTGATTATCAATATGGCCTCTAATGCGGGCCTGTTTGGTTGTCCCCAGCGGTCCCCCTATGCTGCATCGAAATGGGCAGCAGTGGGCCTCGCCAAGACTTGGGCGATGGAGCTTGGTCCCTGGAATATCCGGGTCAATGCGATTTGCCCTGGCAGTGTGGAAGGCCCGCGCATTGATCAGGTCATCCATCGTGATGCTCAATCCCGGGGGCAGTCGCCCGAGGAAATACGAGCTCGTTATGAGCAACAGAATTCCCTCAGGCGCTTTGTCAGTGCCGATGATGTGGCAGCGATGGTGACGTTTTTAGCGGGTCCGGGCGGTGCCAATGTTACTGGGCAGGCTATCGCCATTGATGGTCATACCGAAACCTTGGCGTGAAAGGCGTATCCCATGAATAAATTCTGCAGAGCCTTACGATGCGTTCTGACCTGCTGTGGCATCTTCTGGATTTTTTTGTGTATAGCCCCACTTGGCTCTGCCTCAGAGGAGCCTCAAGTGAAAGTGCGGGACACCTTGTTTGTAGGACAGCGAGATTCAGGGGGTGTCGAATCCTTTAGAGGCATTCCCTTTGCCTTGCCGCCGGTCGGTGAGCGCCGATGGCGTCGACCCATTCCCTGGCAGGGGGAGCGTGGCACCTACGACGCGACAGAGTTTGCTCCCGCCTGCATGCAAACCGGCAGCGGACTTGCCTGGTATCACGGGATGATGCGTCGAGTGGGCGTAGATCCATCGAATATGGAGGGCCCTCGTTATTCAGAGGACTGTCTTTATCTAAACATTTGGACTGATCTCGATGCCGAGGACAAGCGGCCAGTTCTTATCTTTATACATGGTGGATCTAATACCGGCGGGTGGAGCTACGAACCCAACTACCACGGGGAATCCCTGGTGAGGCGGAATGTCGTGGTGGTCACCGTCGCTTACCGTTTAGGGGTGTTCGGCTGGCTGAGTCATCCCGACATGGAGGCGCGTAATCTGGCGCTTTACGATCTGGCTCTGAGCCTCGACTGGGTATACCAACATATTGCTGATTTCGGCGGTGACCCTAATCGGATTACCGTCTCGGGCGAATCAGCGGGGGCGACAAACGCATTGCACCTGGCGATTTCGCCTCTCAGCAAGGGTCGAATCAATCAGGTTATTCACCAAAGCGGCGGCTGGCCCCTGGACGATAGCCCGGATCCTGTTGAGGCGACTGCGCGAGGACTGGAACTTGCCAGCAAAGTGCTCAACGGTCAGACCGATTTAAACGCTCTCAGACGGGCGCCGCCGGAGCGGGTGATGGAAGCCGCGGGAGCGGTGTATGCAGACTTTTATTTTGACCCGATAGAAGACCCCACGAGTTTGCCAGCTACTCTTGAAGCCATGGCCAAGAGCGGCAATTTTCCAGCCCTTCCGATGATGATCGGGACCAATGCAGACGAGCGTCTCATGTATCTGACCGCTGACGGCTCCCTTGAGCAGTTGTTAACGACCCGCGTCGGGCCGGTGCAGCGGGCGCAAGTGGTGAGCTATTTGAGTGGGCTGGAGGATGAATGGCAACAACGAAACTATCTAGGGACAGGGCTCGACTTTCTGTGTCCCTCTCTCGAGTTGGCATCCCTCATAGAAAAAAATGGTGGGCAAGCATGGGTCTACCGATTCGATCGCGTCAGGCCGGGTTTCGATCCGATAGGGGCTTATCATGGCGCCGAGCTCCCTTACGTTTTCGACCGGCATGACGACTGGTTACCTTCCTCCGAGGTTGACGACCACCTGACCAAACTAATGCTGGATTACTGGACGTCGTTTATCACGGGAGGCCAACCGACTAGCGAACAGGGAGGGCATTGGCCCGAGTGGTCCACCGCACAGCGAACGGCGCTATTTAATGACGGGGTTTCGTTTACTGAGCACCCCGACCTGAAGCTATGTCGATTGATACGGGGCGCCTAGGCGATTTTAGAGAGTTATTCTCGCGGGCCGGCGAGCAGATTTATCATGGAACGCCAGAATATCAGAGACTCGGGGATACTTGCTTTGCGGACCCGCTCGTTTAGACCGTGAGCGTAGCTGTCAGCGGGGTTGAGAAAGATGCCGGTAAGGCTGTAACTGGGTATTCCCGCAGCGCGAAAATAAGCGCCGTCTGTGGTGCCCGATATCATCTTCGGGATGACAGGGACTCCCGGATATATCCGATCGAGTGACGCTGATACCGCCTCCATTAGTTCGGGGTTAAATGGCGAAGCATCACTAGACACAGGTGTCCCCACCACCGACCACTCGAGATCGGGGTTGCCAGCAATAACCTGCAATTCCTGCTTGATCGCTTCAACGCTGTGGCCCGGAAAGATTCGGCAATTCACGGTGGCCGTGGCCGAGCGAGGCAGGGCGTTTTCTGCATGGCCCGCTTCAAGCATGGTTGGGATACAGGTGGTGCTTAGGGTGCCTACGTACTCGGGTTTGCTTCTCAGGGTTTTAATCGCAGCCTCGTCGGTAGGATCGGCGGCAAATCGAGCCATGGCTTCTCCCACCTCGTTATTGAGGAAGGGCGCGGTGCGGGCAAAATAAGTCAGCGTGATCTCATTAGTTTCCACCGGAAAGGTATGCATTTCGAGTCGCTGAATGGCGGCGGCGAGATCAAAGATCGCATTGTCAGGACGAGGCATGGAGCTGTGACCGCCCCGATTTCGTGCAGTCATATTGAAGGTGGCATAGGTTTTTTCGGCAAAACCAATTTGATATTGAAATGCCTCACCATTGTCATCCAGTGCGCCTCCACCCCCATCCACGACCAGCGCATATTCGGCGTCGATCAGGTCGCGAAACTCGCTTGTTAGATGCTGGACGGTTTCTTGATAAGACTCTTCATCACCTGTAAAGGCAATGATTAAATCTCGCGTGGGGACAAACCCTTCAGCCTTCAACCAAACGAAAAGCGTAGTCAACAAGGAGACGTCGAATTTGTTATCAAGGACGCCGCGACCATAGTAAAAATTGTCGTCTTCTTGTAACTCAAAGGGGTGGCGTTCCCAGTCCCTGGGATCGGCACCCACAACATCCATGTGGGAAGACAGTAGAATGCTCTGAAGCTTGCTCGAGCCGTCACCTCGGTAACGAACCACCAAAGATGCAGTCTCACCATGGGGTAGTAAGTGAATGTCTTCATCCGGGAACCCTGCCCTTTGAAATTGATGGGCAAGGAAGATTGCATACGCGGGTACGTGGCCAGCGCCGGCTACCGTTTTGCGATTCACGCCATCCCGTAAGAGCTCTTCAGCCAGCTTACTGTAGCGTGCAATCTCTTCTTGGGAAATTTCTGCTGAGGGGAGTGTTGGGGAGACCAGAAGCATGACTAACAAGAAAGCGTTGGGTAAAGGGAATCGGCGCGGCATGGGTCTCGAACTCCTATGGTTTTGTAAACGCTTCGGCAATAGGGAAGCTCGCGGTCGATAGCCTCATAATTAGGCGTTGCCCCCTCCCTGAAGGCGCCGCCAAGCATAACATCGATCCTTTGGGTGCAAGGTGCAAGGTGCAAGGTGCAAGGAAGCCTAGTCGATCTGCTCCGATAGTCCGATTTACCACTTCCGGAATTTGTTGTTATCAAGTAATCTCGCCCACGCGCGTGGCAGTCTGGTGCTGTCAGTTAGCCACCGTTAGGGCGTTGTTTGTCGAGTGGTATTCCCTGATGAATAAGGGGGTGAAATGAGCGCTTCCACTGGTAGTCCTGCCCAGGTGATGGCCCCTGATTTCTACAGCTACGAGGCATCGCCTATCTCTAATGTCGCCATGACCGAGGCTGGCATCACTGTGCTTTGGTCCGATGGAGCCAAGCTCAATTGTCATCGCTTTTGGTTGCGGGAAAATGCCTTCGGCCTGGGGGGTATCGATCCGGCAACTCGGGAAGGGCTGCTCGATCCTGCTGAGTTGTCTGATGACCTCGCCATTGCGTCGGCCTCTGTCACGCCTGAGGGTCACCTGGAAATCATTTGGGAGCCCGATCATGACCTGAGTTGTTATCACGCGGGCTGGCTCCGCCACATTGCTGATGGTGAACACCTGGCGAGCAGCTGGGCCCCAGAGCCGGTCGTATGGACGAGCAAAGATCTTCCGACCCCGGCGGCTTTCAACGCGCAAGAGGTGGTCGCTCAATCAGGTACCAGGGCCCTCATGTTGAATGAGTTGCTTAAGCACGGTGTCTGCCTTCTTTCTGGTGCACCAAGCGAAGAGGGTTTTTTGAACCAACTGGCCCAAGTGGTTGGACCCATCCGTGATAGTAATTTTGGTGCTCTGTGGGATGTGAGAGCGGATGTGACATTGGCCGGGGATTCCAAAACGAATACCACGGCCAACACGGGTTACCGCTTAGGTCCGCATACGGATTTACCGACACGAGAGATACCACCTGGATTTCAGTTTCTTCACTGTTTGGTTAATGAGGCTGAAGGTGGTAGCTCAACCCTGACCGATGGCGCTGCGATCGTGTCGGAGTTGCGAGAGAGATACCCGGAAGATTTCGACATTCTTTCGACCAAGCACTGGATTTTCTTCAATCGGGGTCCCGGTATCGATCATCGTTGGTCAGCTCCCGTCATTGACTATTCGCTGGGTAGCACACTGCCTACGATTAGAGCTTTCTATCCCGTGCGCGCTTTCCCCGATATGCCCGATGAGGATGTCGATCTTGCATACCAAGCGCTCCGTCGATTTCATCAGCTCGCAGACGACCCCCGTTTTGAATTGAAATTCCGGCTTTCCGCTGGAGATATCATGTGCTTTGATAATCGACGAATTATGCACGGCCGTGATGCTTTTACGGGGGAAGGTCGACGACACCTGCAGGGTATTTATATCGATCGCGACGAAATCCTATCCACCGCCAGAGCGCTCAATCGTGAGCTGGGTTGTGTCACGGTTTAGCGAGCCGTTCGTTGCAACCAGCCTTGTAAGAATATCTGACGGGTAAAAAATGTGCGGCAGTGAAATAACAATAAGGAAGTAGGTTACATGTCCCTAGCAATGCGCAAAAAAATATTCATTACCGCAGCGTTAACTGGTTCGGGCAGCACCCAAGACCGAAGCGATAAGGTGCCGCGTAGTCCCGCGCAAATCGCCGAGGCGGCTATTGACGCTGCTCGCGCGGGAGCTGCGGTAGTGCATTGTCATGTGCGTGACCCCGAGACAGGCAAGCCCGCCAGAGATGTTCACCTGTACCGAGAGGTGGTGGAACGCATTCGCGCCTCGGAGGTCGATGTGGTGATCAATCTTACCTCCGGGATGGGAGGGGATCTGGTCTTTGGCCCTCCCGACTCACCGTTGCCGCTAAACCCCGATGGCACCGATATGGTCTCAGGCGCTGAGCGGGTTGCGCACCTGGAAGCCTGCCTGCCTGAAATCTCGACGCTGGATTGCGGCACAATGAACTTTGCAGAGGCTGATTACGTCATGACCAATACCCCCGGCATGCTCGATGACATGGCGCGGCGGATGACCAAGCTCGGCATACAAATCGAAATTGAAGCCTTTGATACGGGTCATCTATGGTTGGCTAAACATCTGGTTGAGCAGGGGGCGATCCCGGCGCCAGTGATGGTGCAATTATGTATGGGCATCCCTTGGGGCGCGCCTGACGATTTGAATACGTTGATGGCGATGGTGAACAATATTCCCAATGACTGGATCTATTCAGCGTTTTCCATTGGTCGCCATCAAATGCCCTTCGTGGCCGCAGCGGTGCTGTCGGGAGCCAATGTTCGTGTGGGTCTGGAGGACAACCTTTGGCTCGAAAAGGGTCGGCTTGCGAGTAACGCCGAACTGGTCGAGCGCGCAGTGACGATTGTAGAAGCCATGGGCGTGGGCATCATGACGCCGGCGGAAGTCAGAGCGGAACTCAATCTTACTCGACAGGATCCTCCCTGATGCAAAAAGCAGCGATTGTCGGCGGCGGGGTGATCGGGGCGGGATGGGCTGCCCGGTTTTTGCTCCACGGCTGGCAGGTGCGCTTCTATGATCCGAGCCCGGCGGCACTTGAGGTGGTAAATCGCGTGGTGGAGACAGCGACACGCTGGGTGCCGGAAATTTATGACCATCTGCCTCCTCGTGGTGAACTGCTGATTGCATCGACCCTGGCCGAGGCGGTTGCTGAGGCGGAGTGGATTCAGGAGTCGGTGCCCGAGCGTTTGCCAATCAAACACGCGACCCTTGCAGAGATACAGACGGCTTGCTCTGCTGAGGCTGTTATCGGTTCCTCAACATCCGGGTTCATGCCATCGGAGTTGCAGCAGGATGCCCTGCGGCCGGAACAGATTCTCGTTGCCCATCCCTATAACCCGGTTTATTTGTTGCCGATTGTCGAAGTGGTTCCCTCGGCGGTGGTGCTCGAGGAGACAGTGCAACGTGCCGAAGCGTTGTTAAGTGATATCGGTATGAAGCCGATTACTCTCCGCGCAGAAATCCCCGCTCATGTTGGAGATCGGCTGCTTGAGGCGGTCTGGCGAGAGGCCCTGTGGCTCATCAAAGACGGAGTCGCGACCACCGAGCAGATCGATGACCTCATGACCCATGGCTTTGGTCTGCGTTGGGCACAAAAGGGCTTATTTGAAACTTACCGCACGGCAGGCGGTGAAGCCGGCATGAAGCATTTCCTTGAGCAATTTGGTCCTTGCCTGCAGTGGCCCTGGACCAAGCTTATGGATGTGCCGGATCTCGATGATGAGTTGATCTCACGTATCGTGGAGCAGTCGGATGCTCAGGCGGCGGGGCGGTCGGTCAGTGAACTCGAGGCCGAGCGGGACGCGAATTTGGTAGCGCTTCTTAAAGCCCTGCGCAGCGAAAACGCGGCGGCGGGAGCGTTCCTGAATCAGCTTGCTGCGAACGATGACTGAGACGGACTCGCCGGAGTGTGGTGGGCCATGAAGACGGCTGACTGGTCACCCTTTGTTTGCGCCCATCGTGGTGCCAGTGAGACCTGTCCCGAAAATACCTTGATTGCGTTTGAGAAAGCGGCCGAGGTGGGTGCTAGCTGGATAGAGACCGATATCCAGTTGCTCGCAGACAACACCTTGGCGGTTTTCCATGATCTTGTTTTGGGTCGGACTGCAGCGGGCACATCACGCGTTGTTGATCTGACGTGGGAGGAACTGGCAACGCTCGATGTGGGCAGTTGGAAATCTCCGGAATTTACTGGCCAGCGCCCCATGAGAATGGTCGATCTGTTGAGCTGGCAGACCGCATCGTCTGGCCGGCCCCATATCAATTGGGAGGTGAAGCTTGGGCGTCATGTGACTAAAAGTGAGTGCAACCGCTTCGCAGAAGCTATTGCACGCGTGCTCGAGGATGCCGACAGGAGGCGTCATCTTCTTTCGACCTTCGATCGAACCTTTCTTGAAACAGCGCGGTCCGTGGTTACCGATATCCCTATGGCCCTCAACGTTGAGGACCTCCCTGATGACGCCATCGATTTTTGTTTGGCGCTGGGCTTGGAGGGTATTCATCTGGATTGGACAACACTGACCGAGGCTCAGGTGAGATCAATCAAGAGGGAGGGCTTGGCCGTACGATGTTATACGGTCAACGATCTTGAGGCAGGCTGGCGGCTTTTGGATTGGGGTGTCGAATTGCTTATGACTGATCGCCCGGGGCCAATGCTTGATTATCTGCGTGCTCATCCCGAGCATCCGCAAGCACCTCTCTAGTCAGATAGAGTCCCCAAATCATATCCCTGTGTGCCCGGCGTCGTATCGGGCCAGTTTGTCCGCCAGACTTCCCTCGATACATCTCCAACAGGGACTTCAGCACGGTTGAAACCGGCACACGCTGGAACCAGGGGCGACACCACCGTGTCAAACCGGGGCACGGCAAAATAGGGAAAACTGAAACGGGCCCGGCCACTGCGATTGATGACCTTGTGGGGGGTGGATACAAAATAACCGCCGGACCACAGCTCGAGCAGATCACCAATATTGACGATGACACTGTCGGTCGGCGCATCAATTTCAATCCATTCACTGCGGTCCCTTGGTCTGATAAGCAGTCCGCCGACGGGATCAGGGGCCAAGAGCGTCAGCGCATCTGTGTCCTTGTGTGCGTGGATCCCCAGGCCTGATTCATTGGCATCCTGCGGCGGGTAGTGCAACAGGGTCATATTGGTCAGGGACTGCTCGAAAGAGTCGAGCAACCTGGGCGCGTCGATGTTTAGAATCCCCGCGAGGAGCGCGAGTAAGCGCGCGGTGAGATCATCACAGGCACGCCAGTAGTTGAGAATGGCATCACGCATAGCGGGCTGTCCTGCGGGCCATTTATTGGGCCCATACAGATCGCAGGTCGCGCAAATGGGATCACTCGCGTCGACCTCGAGATGCAACTTGTATCCCTCATAGTGATCGGCCGATTGGCCGGCGCTATTGGGTGAAAAGAAGCCGAGGGGGATGTACCCGCGATAGTTATCCCGGGTAATGCGGTCCGGGAGCTTCTGATCCAGAGGTTGCTCGAAATACTTCACTACGGCTTCCCGGGCGGCAGCGATTACGCAGGTTGGAATGCCATGGCCCACAAGTACGGCAAAGCCCATCTCCGTGAAAGCATGATCCAGCGCCTTTGCCACCTCGTCGTCGGTGGCGGAGAGGTCAATGACAGGGACATGGCATGTGGTTTTAGCCAATGACGATTACCTTGCTGCTTGGGCTGTTCTGTTCTGTAACAGGGGCTGCGGACTGAGTGTATGGAAAGAATTCATGAGCTTGCTCCTACGTAAGCTAGAATGTCCCGTGGCAAAAGACAAATCATTTTTCGCGGCTGGGCATCCCCCTAACACAGCCTATTTATGTCCGGATGTGTACGATCGCTTTGCTCGGGTAAATAAGCTGGACGACCGGCGTTGCCAAAGGTAATTTGAGCGCCTGCAAGTAAAGGACAGAGCATGGCTCAGACTGACGATTACCCTGTTGTGGAGTTAACTACGACGCTGCCCCGACAGCTAAATTTCATTGATGGCGGGCCGCTGTCCAACAGCGATGGAGCCTGTTTCACGACGTACCACCCGGGGACCGGCAGGGCTATCTGTGACGTTGAGATTGCCGGCGATGCCGAGATTTCTCTGGCGGTGGAGTCGGCCCGCCGTGGTTTTGCCGAGTGGTCTGCAATGCCAGCCGCCCAGCGAGGACAAATCCTGCGCAGAGCCGCGGCGATATTGCGCGAGCGCAATGATGAGCTTGCCGCCCTTGAAACACTTGATACCGGTAAGGCGATTGCGGAGACATCGGTTGTTGATGTGATTACGGGCGTCGAGGTGCTCGAATATTTCGCGGGCATCGCCCAGGGCATACAGGGGTCTCATATCGATCTTCCCCCTGAGGCTTTTGCCATTATGCGAAGGGAGCCTTTGGGGATATGCGCGGGGATTGGCGCCTGGAACTATCCGATTCAAATCGCGCTTTGGAAATCTGCACCCGCCTTGGCCTGTGGAAATGCCATGATTTTCAAGCCCGCGGAGCAAACGCCGCTCACAGCACTCCGGCTGGCCGAAGTTTATTGTGAGGCGGGGGTTCCGCCCGGGGTCTTCAACGTGGTTCAGGGGGCCGCCGCAACCGGTAGTGCTCTGGTATCTCATCCTGATATCGCCAAAGTCACCCTGACTGGGTCTGTGGAAACCGGTAAGCGGGTTATGGCTGCAGCCGCGGCGGATCTGAAGAAGGTCACGCTGGAGCTAGGTGGAAAATCTCCTATTGTGGTGTTCGAGGACTGTAATCTAGAGGACGCCGTCAATGGGGCAATGGCGGGCAACTTTTATTCGACGGGGCAGGTTTGCTCCCACGGCACTCGCGTCTATGTGCATCACTCCCTGAAGGCAGAGTTCTTGTCGCAGGTGGTGGCCAAGACCCGTGCTTTGCGGGTAGGTAATCCATTCGACCCGGCGACCCAGATGGGGCCACTGGTATCGGCAGAGCAACGTGACAGAGTCCTAGATTACATGTCCATGGCATCGAGTTCGTCCGAGGCAGAGGTGCTTTGTGGGGGCGAAGCAATCAGTGTCGAGGGTCTTGAAGGGGGGTATTTTGTTGCCCCGACGGTCGTCTCTTCTGGCGGTGATCATTTGCCCTTCGTACAGGAGGAGGTTTTTGGCCCCTTTATGACGGTGCTCAGCTTTGAGAGTGAAGAGGAGGTAATCGCGCGAGCCAACAATACCCGCTTTGGCTTGGCCGCCGCCGTATTCACCGGCGATTTTGCCCGCGCCCATCGGGTAGCCAATGCACTTCAGGCCGGAATCGTGTGGATCAATGATTACAATATCACTCCTCCCGAGGTGCCTTTCGGAGGCTACCATGAGTCGGGGCTGGGCCGGGAGAACGGGCTGCAGGCGATCGAGTATTACACCCAAACCAAAACAATTTACGCCAATTTGGGTGCAGTTGCGCCTACCTATTGATGGGTTGGCTGACACGTCAACGCAGACACGCCACACGGAGATGGTCGTCACCTGTGACGGTGATTGGTTTGTTGCTGGGGATGTTACCAATCAGTGTGTTCAGTGCTGGTGTCGACGTCTCAGAGGGAGAGCCCCCTATGAATCCAAAAGTTGTTTTTGTTATTGCCGATGGAATCCCCGCCGATGTCATTGAGCGCGTGCACACGCCATTGCTTGACCAGATCGCGGCTCTGGGAGGGTACGGTCGTGCCTATGTTGGCGGCCCTGTGGGAACCCCCGCTGAAAGTCCGACGGTATCGGCGACGGGGTACATGAGCTTGCTCACAGGCACGTGGGCCGACAAGCATGGTGTGATGGAAAATTATGATTTATCACCGGATTACCACTACTGGGATATTTTTCGGTTGGCAAAAAACGCGAACCCAGCCCTAACAACGGGCCTTTATTCCACATGGACCGACAATCGAACCGTGTTGCTTGGAGACGGGCAAGAGGCCGCCGGTGGCGACAAGCTTGATTATGTGGTGGATGGCTTTGAAAAAGACAAAAGCCTGTTTTCCGACCTGGCCGAGAGAGAGCGCATTAAACGCATCGATGAAATAGTCGCGGATGCGGCGGCGATGAGTATCAGGGAGCAGGGCCCCGACCTGGCCTGGGTCTACCTGCAATACACCGATGATGTGGGCCACGACTTTGGTGACAGTGCGGAGATGGACGCGGCGGTCGAATGGATCGATGAACAAGTGGCCAAGATCTGGAATGCGGTGGAATCTCGTCAGCAGTCGGGTCAGGAGGATTGGTTGGTGATTGTTACGACCGATCATGGACGCGATGAAGCAACAGGTCGAGATCATGGTGGACAGACGGAGCGGGAGCGGACCACCTGGATGGTCACCAACAGTCAACGATTGCAGCCCGCTTTTTACGACACGCCTGCAATAGTCGACATCTACCCCTCCATCGCCGATCATTTGCGACTGGATATTCCCGAGACGGTCCGACAGGGCCTCGACGGCTCATCCTTCATTGTCCGGTGATTTAGAGTCGTCAATCAACAGGACACACAGGAAGAAGGAGCAGCGTGGTAGAGACCTTCGATTACATCGTGGTGGGTGCAGGATCCGCTGGCTGCGTGCTGGCGAATCGATTATCTGCCGATCCTTCCGTACAGGTTCTGCTACTCGAGGCCGGTCGGGATGAGACCTCCCTCTTCATCAAAATGCCAACCGCGCTCACGATCCCCATGGGGATGTCCCGCTTTAACTGGGGCTATTACAGCGCCCCTGAGCCTACCCTCAATGGCAGGCGAATGGACTGTGCTCGTGGTCGGGTTGCTGGCGGTTCCTCAGCTATTAACGGCATGGTCTATGTACGAGGTCACCCTGGGGACTTTGATCAGTGGGAAGAGCAGGGTGCCACGGGGTGGAGTTACCAGAACTGCCTGCCTTACTTCCAACGCGCCGAAACCTGGATGGTTGGCGGCGATGATTATCGCGGTGGCGAGGGGCCACTCTCGACCTGTAACGGCAATAATATGAAGAACCCACTATACCGCGCCTTTATCGACGCTGGATGTCAGGCGGGTTATGGGGAAACGGCCGATTACAATGGCTTCCGCCAGGAAGGGTTTGGCCCCATGCATATGACGGTGCGCAACGGTGAACGTTGCTCAACACGCCTGGCCTACCTTGACCCTGCTCGTTCGCGGAAGAACCTGCGCATTGTCGATCGTGCGACCGCTGAGCGCGTGGAGTTCGATGGCCTCATGGCGACAGGGGTGACCTATCGTCGTGGCGGTAAGACCCACTCTGCCAAGGCTCGCAGGGAAGTGATTGTGGCGTCGGGGTCGATAGGATCGCCGACTCTTCTCCAGCGATCCGGTATTGGACCTGCAACCCTGCTGCAGGGTATGGCTATACCTGTGGTGGTCGATAAGCCCGGCGTTGGGGAAAACCTGCAAGATCATTTAGAGGTGTACTTCCAGTACCGATGCAAGGAATCTATTACCCTCAATGGTGAGCTCGATTGGTGGTCAAAATTTCTCATCGGCGCCCAGTGGGTCCTGAACCGGGGTGGCCTGGGTGCAAGCAATCACTTCGAGTCCTGTGGATTTATCCGGTCTCGTGCGGGAATACCCTGGCCCGACATCCAGTACCATTTTCTTCCGGCGGCGATTCGTTACGATGGCAAGGCGGCGTTCGCGGGCCATGGTTTTCAGGTGCACGTAGGTCCCAACAAACCTGAGAGCCGCGGTGTGGTAAAGCTTACGAGTCTGGATTCGCATAGCGAGCCGCACATTCTGTTCAATTACCTCGCGACTGAGAAGGATCGCGAGGACTGGCGTCTTTGCTTGCGGCTTACCCGGGAGATCCTCCAACAGCCGGCGCTGGATCGATTTCGGGGTGACGAAATTCAGCCAGCGATTGACTTATCTGATGATGAGGCAGTTAATCAGTGGGTCAGGGAAAACGTGGAGACTGCGTATCATCCCTCGTGCACCTGTCCCATGGGAGCTGCTGATGATCCGATGGCAGTGCTTGACGAGGATTGCCGGGTGCGGGGTGTCTCGAATCTCCGGGTCGTGGACTCCTCAAGCTTTCCAACTATTCCAAACGGTAACTTGAACGCACCGACCATCATGCTCGCTGAACGGGCAGCGGATCTTATCTTGGGCAAACCGATGCAACGCGCCGATGTCGATGTCTGGCAGGATCCCCACTGGGCCACCCGACAGCGCAGTCAATCGCCAGCAAGAGATCTATCGGGTCTGTGAAGCGCTTAGCAGCGAGTTCAGTGCAGTGAATACCCTATTGGCCGCGGCAATTATTTTGACCATGAGCACCTCGGTGTGGCTGGTGCTTCGATGGGGTCACGTTCGGTGTGAGGGCACGGAGCCTTTGCCTTTGCTCACATTTTTGGCGATCCTGTTTACCTCGGGCCTCGATGTCGGCTTGATCATGTTTCCTCTGGTGGATTTTCAGACCTATGAGGCGGGAGCAGACTACGGCTTCAGCAACCCGCTTGCGATTGAGTTTGGATTCTGGGGGTTTCTTGTCTGGGGCTTCTATTTTCTGACGACCTTCTACTTCTGTATCGTCGAGCCGAGGCTCAAGCTGTTTGAACTACCCTGGATCAAACACATAAACAACGGGGTCATTATTGGTACCTGCGCTTTTACGGCGTATCTGTTTCTGGTTTACCTGCCCGACTATATTGAGGGAATCTCCGAACCCGTCCGATTTGGCCTTGTTGCGATGGTGGTGTTACTGGCGGTTATCTCCAGCACCCACCTGCGGTTTATTAGGGTGCTGAGCGTTACTTCCACGGGATTGTTTTTTACGCTGATCGTGGGCGCGTGGTTATTGTCCGGCATGGGGTGGGGCGGCCTGGGTGGCTCGCTGGTTGCGCTGGGAGACTATTTTCCCAATTTGCCCCGATTCGTTCTGCCGATCAATGATTACCACGCCTTTTACCTTTTCTGGTGGTTCGCCTGGAGCATCATGATTGGTCAATTCGTTTCGCGCTTTGTGGGAGGCATAAAAGCGTGGCAGTTACTCCTTGCTCTCTTGGTCGTACCGTCCATCCCGATAGCGGTGTGGTTTTCAGTGCTCTACCACTATCACGTGGAAGGTATAGATATCGTCCCCGCCCTGAGCTGGGGCATGATCGCGGTGGGTATCTTGTTCGTCATTAATTCCTTGGATTCCCTCACCCGCCTATATACCCAGAACATTAATTTAACCGTGGCTCGATTGGGTACTGTCAGCTACATCGGGCTCCACTGGACCTTGCTGTTCGGGCTTGTTTTGCTTTACCAGTTCACCCCGTTCAAAATTGAATGGGTGGGCTTGGTGGTGATCGCCATCTATCTGACTGTCTTTTACAGGGTGTGGCGAAAGCGTGACGAGCTGTCGCTTCCTCAGCAGGTCTAGCGCTGGCTGCCTAACTCGGTGATCGCCTGATAGGTGGCGACTTTCATGTCGAATCGCAGCTGATCTCCAAAGGGCGCATTCATCACTTGGGTCATAAAGATGGCGATCAAGTCCTCTTCAGGGTCTATCCAGAATTTTGTGTTGGCGGCCCCTCCCCAGGAGTAGGCACCTAGGGATGAAATGACACCGGTTTGCCCCGGGTCAGTAATCACACCAAAGCCAAGTCCAAAGGACTGACCGGGGTAGAGGTGCTGCGCCGGATACTCAGTTGCGCCCTTACTGCGGACCTCTGGCGTCAGATGATCCATGGTCATGAACTCAACAGTTTTGGGCCCCAGAATTCGAACTCCCTTGTAGGAGCCCCGTTGGCGCAGCATTTCGCAAAAGATCAGATAGTCTCTCGCGCTAGAGACCAGACCGCCCCCGCCTGAGAACAAGGTGACCCCTTGGATGGGCATTTGGTAAGTGGCGGGTAGCGGCCCAAGGGCGTTGGTTTCCGGATTCCACCCATGGTTCGGAACCACACGATCGAGCTTGTCCTCGGGAACATTGAAAAAAGTATCGTCCATGCCGAGCGGCTGGAACAGTCGCGTAGATAAAAAGGTTTCCAGAGTCTCGCCGCTTAAGCGTTCGACCAGAGCACCCAATACGTCAGTGGCAATACTGTAGTGATAGCGCTCACCCGGGGTGAAACGAAGAGGCAGCTTGCTCAGTTTTGAAAGAAAGTCATCGAGGTTCTCACTGTATTGCAAGGCAGACTCCTGATAAGCGAGTTCGACCGGGTGATCGTTAGCCCAGCCGTAGGTCAGTCCCGCGGTATGTGTCATCAGTTGTTCGATGGTGATGGGTCGGTCGACCGGGACTAATTCGTCCTGCTGGTATACCTCGAGATTCGCGAGTTCCGGCAGGTACTTGGCCACCGGATCGTTTAGGTGAAAGTAACCTTCCTCATACAACATCATCGCTGCGACGGTAGTGATCGGTTTAGTCATGGAAAAAATCCGAAAGAGTGCATCGGTGGTCATTGGACGAGCGTCATCCAAGCCTCGCTGGCCGTGGGCCTCCAGATGAATTAACTTGCCATGCCGTGCGACCAGCGTGACTCCCCCAGAAATATGCCCCGCTTCTATGTGGCGATTAACAAATCTGGCCATGGACTTGAGGCTATCACTGGACATCCCTACTGATTCGGGAGAGGCCTCTTGACTCGAGTGTGCTTGCGGGACGAGTAGGGGAGCTATCGCCAGCAAAACAGTAGTAACCGTCCTCCAAAGACACCCCTTGGATAACAGAAGTGAAGACGTTGAGCTTGTGCTTTTCATCCGTTGTTTTCTCTTTTGCATTGCCAAAGTTATGTCTCTGCGGTTGCCGCCAACGTCGGTGTTTTAGAACTGGCCCTTTCGCGTGATTAATGCAGTCGGACGCCCTGAGCGATCAGGGCTTGCTGCAATGCGGCGACTGACACTTCCTCAAAGGTGCAGTCCTGTTTTACCGCCAGAGCGGCGGCAACGCCGGCGCCCTGACCGGTGACCGTGCAGCACATCATATTGCGGGTGGCAGCATGACTTACCCGATCGCCGCCTGTAATCCGGCCGGCACAAATCAGATTGCGCACGCCTTTGGGTAATAGGGTCCGGTAAGGCAGTTGAAAGTAGCGACCGGTGGTGGGCAGGATCAAAATGCCATAGCCATCGATGAACTCGGGGAAAATCCCGATGCTGTCTTCAAAACGGCCTTGCTCACGCACATCGTGCTCGGTCATGTTGTATGCCGCATCGATTTTCCGCGTATCCCGAATCCCGAGAGTCATGCCAAAGTTTCGAATCTTCGCCCCTTCGCAGCCTGGGGTGTATTGCTTGAGTGCATCGATGGCCATCATCGCTTGATCCCGCCCCTGCATTTCACCCCGGGTGAGGTCGTCGGGATCGGTGCCGTCAAAGCCCAGCAAATGGACAAGATTGAGGTAGGTTAGATCCCCGCTGTCATAAACAGCCCCCCAGGTGCCGGCAATGGTATCGAGCTCTTTCGGGATTAATCCTGCTTCTCTGGCTTGCTCAAAGGGTTTGCGGAGAAAAGGGGAGAACATCGCGTCCTCCTTACCCGTTGTTTCGATGGTCCACTGGCCATAGGCCCAGTCAGCATACGTATGGGGGTCTGCTTTGACGTGCTCGATGAATCGGGTTTTGTTTACCCCCGACATGGAAAACATGACCGATGCGCCGATCATCTCTTCTTTGGGGTGTTTGTGGGTTGGCGCGCTAGCGCGGAAAGCCACGTCTCCATCCCCAGTGGCATCGATAACCCGTTTGGCGAGGATGGCCTCTCTGCCTGCCTTACTCTCGACGATGACGCCCTTGATGCAGTTTCCATCCATAATCGGGGCGACGAATAGCCGGTGAAGCATTGGCGTGATGCCCGCTTCCAGTACCAGTTTGTCGGCCACCCATTTGAAGGCCTCGCCGTCTATCGCATGGCTGTCTGACTGGGGCTCCTCAACGGCGGCGCCCGCGCTGATCGCCCGTTGCTCAAATTCCACCCCGAGACCTTCGCTATCGACAGTTTTCTCGTGGCGATACCAGGC
>CAJXMD010000025.1 GCA_913056165.1 uncultured Halieaceae bacterium | reverse complement strand
TTCTAAAGTTTGCCAGCCACTTTTATGCGGTCGATGCCGATGGTGACGTAGACAGTGGCCGCCTTGCGGAGTTGCTGCAGCCGGGAACACTGGCCCCCGCGGTGGATGCTCATCTCACGCCGGCATCCTGTCGGGTCGTGGTGCCCCGTTTGGGCACCATTTCCCCATGGGCCAGTAAAGCAACCGATATAGCTCGTAACTGCGGGTTTGACGCGGTGAATCGCATAGAGCGGGGGACCATCTACGCTATTGAAGGTCTTGAGCACATTACCAGCGCTGATGCGGCGGCTGTGGACGCAGCGCTTCATGACCGGATGGTTGAGACCGTGCTGTCGAACCCTCAGGAGGCGGTGCGACTTTTTGCCGCGGCCTCGGCGCCAAGCTTCACCACGGTGCCTATTTTGGCGGGAGGGCGCGACGCCCTGGCCAGCGCCAACGTGACCCTCGGTCTCGCGCTGGCCCCCGATGAAATCGATTATTTGGTGACAGCATTTACCGAACTGGGACGGGATCCCAGCGATGTCGAGCTGATGATGTTCGCGCAGGCCAACTCGGAACATTGCCGGCACAAAATTTTTAACGCCAGTTGGACCATCGATGGGGACGACTGCGAGCACTCTCTGTTCGGCATGATTCGACACACCTATCGGGTAGGTGGCGAGGGAGTACTCTCCGCTTACTCCGATAATGCGGCGGTTGTGGAGGGCCACGAGGCTGGACGTTGGTTCCCCGATCCCGTCAGCATGGAATACAGCTACCATGAGGAGCCTATCCACCTGCTGATGAAGGTGGAGACCCACAATCACCCAACCGCCATTGCCCCCTTCGCAGGCGCGGGCACCGGATCGGGTGGAGAAATTCGTGACGAGGGAGCGGTTGGTCGCGGCTCGCGCCCGAAAGCAGGCCTCGTTGGTTTCACGGTATCCCATCTGGAATTTCCGGATGCGCCGCAACCCTGGGAAATCCACTACGGACGCCCGGGCAGGATTGTCTCTCCGCTGAAAATTATGACCGAGGGCCCCATAGGAGCAGCCGCCTTCAACAATGAATTCGGACGACCAAATTTGGCGGGGTATTTCCGCACTTTCGAAATAGCCTGTTCAAGCGGCGTGCTGGGATACCACAAGCCGATCATGATCGCAGGGGGCTATGGCAACATCCGGGCGGAGCACGTTGAGAAAGGGGACTTCAGGCCTGCGGCAAAGCTCATCGTTTTGGGTGGCCCGGCCATGTTGATCGGACTTGGCGGTGGCGCTGCGTCCTCGATGGCGAGCGGGGAGAGTGATGAAACCCTCGACTTTGCCTCAGTTCAACGACAAAACCCGGAAATAGAGCGACGGGCTCAGGAGGTCATTGATCGATGTTGGGCGCTGGGTGAGCACAATCCGATTGCGTTCATTCACGACGTGGGTGCGGGTGGCTTGAGTAATGCCCTGCCGGAACTGGTCAAAGATGGTGGCCGCGGTGGTCGTTTCGCGCTGCGCAATGTGCCGAGCGATGAACCTGGAATGAGCCCTCTCGAAATCTGGTGTAACGAATCCCAGGAACGCTACGTACTGGCTGTAGAGCCTGAGCATCTCGAAACCTTCTCTGCTATCTGTCACCGCGAGCGGTGTCCGTTTGCTGTGGTCGGGGAGGCCACGGAAGAACAGCATCTCGAAGTGCAGGACAGTCAGTTCGATAATAAGCCCGTTGATTTGCCGATGGGGCTTTTGTTCGGCAAGCCGCCCAAGATGCATCGCGTTGCAGAACATGGGTCTTCACCTGAAGACGATTTTCAGCCCAATCTCCCTGTCGCGGAGTGCCTGGAGCGAGTGCTTCGTTTCCCTGCGGTGGGCTCAAAAAGTTTCCTGATCACGATTGGCGATCGGTCGGTGACCGGCATGGTGGCCCGGGATCAGATGGTGGGGCCCTGGCAGGTGCCGGTTGCAGACTGTGCGGTGACGACCGTCTCACTGGATTCTCATTTGGGTGAGGCCATGAGTATGGGCGAGCGCACGCCGGTAGCGGTCTTGAGTGGACCGGCTTCTGCGCGCCTGTCGATTGCTGAGGCAATAACCAATCTTTTAGCAGCCCCCGTGGCCCACCTCCACGATATCAAGCTCTCCGCAAACTGGATGTGCGCGGCAGGACAGGGTGATAACGATGCAGTGCTTTATGACACCGTGAGGACAGTGGGGATGGAGTTTTGTCCGGCCCTTGGCATTACCGTGCCTGTTGGCAAGGACTCGATGTCCATGCGGACCGCATGGCAGGAGGAGGCTGCTGAAAAGAGTGTCACTGCGCCGGTGTCTCTAATTGTGTCAGCCTTCGCGCCCGTGGGTGATGTAAGAACCACCCTGACGCCTGAAATTCAGCGACGGGATAACACGGTCTTGATCCTGATTGATCTTGGTCGCGGGCGAAATCGTCTGGGTGGCTCGGTGCTGGCTCAATGCTGGGGCCAAATTGGGTCCGAGGTGCCTGATATCGATGCCGCCGACGTCAACTCTCTTTTTGAATTGATGAACCGGTTGAAGGCGAGTGACCTCATTCGTGCCTACCACGACCGGTCCGATGGCGGCTTAGTCGTCACCCTTCTTGAAATGGCCTTTGCGGGTCGGTGCGGTTTAGATATCAATCTTGAGGCCGAGGACACTGCCGCCATCGCCGCGTTGTTCAGCGAGGAAATCGGCGTTGTAATGCAGATTGATCGTGCCGATGTTCACAAAGTGGAAGCTCTCGCGATCGAGGTCGGGCTCGCCGGGTGCGTTCATGTGGTGGCAACGCCACGCTGGGATGAGCGGATTGTTGTCAACACGCCGAAGTTCGAGCTGATTGACAGTCGGCGAGGCGCGCTGCAGCAGTTGTGGACCCACACCAGTCATGGCGTGCAGCGGCGACGGGATAATGCCGCCTGTGCCGATCAGGAGTTTGACAATATTGTCGCGGACGACCCCGGGCTCTCGGCGCGGCTGACCTTTCCCTGTGATGAAGACATCGCTGCCCCTTTCATTGCTTCTGGTACAAGGCCGCGTATCGCGATATTGCGTGAGCAAGGGGTGAATGGACAGGCGGAGATGGCAGCGGCATTCCACAGGGCCGGCTTTACTGCGGTCGACGTGCACATGAGTGATCTGATGTCCGGTGCTGTCTCGATGACAGATTTTCACGGTCTCGCCGCATGCGGTGGCTTTTCCTATGGGGATGTTCTTGGTGCGGGTGAGGGCTGGGCGAAAAGTATTTTGTTCAACGCTCGCTTGAGCGATGAGTTCTCGGCTTTCTTCTCGCGGGAAGATACTTTCAGCCTTGGGGTGTGTAATGGCTGTCAAATGTTGTCCGCGCTACAGCGGTTGATCCCTGGTACCGATCATTGGCCTCGTTTTGCGCGCAATACCTCTGAGCAATACGAAGCCCGTCTGGCCCTCGTAAGGATTGAGTCGTCGCCATCAATTTTGCTCGCCGGCATGTCAGGGTCTCATTTGCCCATTGTCGTGGCTCATGGAGAGGGTCGCGCACAATTTGCCGATGATGCACAGGCCGAGACTGCTGAAAGTTCCGGCACTATCGCGCTTCGCTACCTGAACAATGGACTCGAGGTCACCGACCGCTACCCGTACAACCCGAATGGTTCACCGAACGGGATTGGCGGGCTCTGCAGTCGTGACGGGCGTGTCACCATCATGATGCCTCATCCCGAGCGGGTCTATCGGGCCAGTCAACTGTCCTGGTCGCCGGCGGATTGGCAGGAGGATTCGGGTTGGATGCGCCTATTCCGAAATGGGCGCGCCTGGCTTGGCTGAGTGGGTCTGATCTCCTTGAATTTCAGGCTTTAGGCCCCATTTCCCAGATAAGACGTCGCGAGGGGTCTGTTAATAATAGGACGCAGTCGCTACACTGCGCCGCGTTTGAGGGCCACCGGGGTGAGGTGAGTCCGTCACTGACATAACGAGTCCTTCATGCTCAATCGCTACCCCTTGTGGAAAAACCTGCTGATTCTTGGTGTTGTCCTGTTCGGGCTCTACTACGCCGCGCCGAATCTGTATGCGCCGGACCCGGCCCTGCAAATTGGCGGTGCGAGCGGCTCGCAGGAAATTTCTGAGCAAGATTTAAATCGAGCAAACGCCGCACTCGACGAGGCGGGTATCGCCTACTTCGGTGAGGAAATACAGGGTGGCGGCAAGTCTGCCTTAATCCGACTTCGCAATCGCGATGATCAACTGCGCGCGCAGGCCGCGCTGGCGCGGGCGATGGGCGATTCCTACATTGTTGCTCTTAATTTGGCGCCCACCACGCCAGAGTGGCTGGTAGAGGGTGGGGCGCAACCGATGAAGTTGGGGCTCGATCTCAGTGGCGGGGTGCACTTCAAGCTTGAAGTTGACGTGGAGGCGGCAACAGCCCGTCGACTCGAGATGTACGAGGCCGGCATTAAAAGGGCCTTGCGTGAAGAGCGACTGCGAGGCCTGGTTAGCCTGGACGGTAACAAGGTATTACTTCGATTTCGTGATGAGGCGTCGCGGGAAGCAGCCCGCAAAGCCACAGCGGCACTTTACCCAGAGCTCTTGCTCGATCGCTTTGAGGATGGCGAAGACTGGAATCTGTTTGCCGAGGTTACTGAGCAGACCATCAGGGAAGTCGTCGATTATGCGGTCGATCAAAACCTGACTACCATCCGAAATCGGGTCAACGAGCTTGGCGTTTCCGAGCCTCTGGTTCAGAAGCAGGGCTCTAACCGTATCGTGGTTGAATTGCCGGGAATTCAGGATACCGCGGAAGCAAAGCGTATTCTGGGCAAGGTGGCGAACCTGGAGTTCAGGCTCGTCGCAGAGACCAATGCCCCCATCACTGAGCGGCAGCGTTTCGAGTACCGCGCTGCGAATCGCGAGGGCATTACCGAGTGGTTAGAGCGGGACGTGATTATCACGGGCGAGCGGGTGTCCAATGCCGCCGCAGGCTTCGACCAAAATGGTTTGCCCAACGTGTCGATCACTCTCGACAGTGAGGGTGGCATGCTGATGTCCAGGTCGACCCGCAACAACATCAAGCGCCGGATGGGCGTGCTTTTTATCGAGCGCAAGTATCGAACCCGCTACGAAATGGGGCCCGATGGCAAAGAGATGGCGATCAAAGTGCCCTATGACGAAAAGAAATTGTTAACGGCACCGGTCATCCAGTCGGCTCTTGGAGCCTCTTTTCAAATCACCGGGATCGATAGTCCCGCGGATGCCTCTGAACTCGCTTTGATGCTTCGCGCGGGCGCACTGGCGGCCCCTATTACCTTCGTGGAGGAGCGCACAGTAGGCCCCTCCCTGGGAGCTGAAAATATTGCCCTGGGTGTCAAGTCGGTCCAGATCGGATTGGCGCTGGTGGTTGTGTTCATGATTCTTTACTACCGGGTGTTTGGTGTTGCTGCCGTCATCGCACTGACAACAAACCTGATCCTGCTGGTGGCCTTCATGTCTTTATTGGGGGCAACCCTCACTCTACCTGGTATCGCAGGTATCGTGCTGACGGTAGGCATGGCCGTCGATGCCAACGTGCTTATATTCGCGCGTATCCGTGAAGAGTTAGCCAATCGCCTATCCCCGCAAATGGCGATCAACGCCGGTTTCGAGCGAGCGGTGGCAACCATTCTCGACGCCAACATCACGACCTTGATCGTCGCTATTATTCTGTACGCGGTGGGCACTGGGCCGGTCAAAGGCTTTGCCGTGACATTGTCTCTCGGCATTATCACGTCCATGTTTACGGCAATTTTGGGTACCCGCGCGCTTATTAACGCTTTTTACGGTGGGCGTCGCGTAGATTCCCTGTCCATTGGTCCGCTTCCCAAGCGGCAAAAGGAGGCAGCGGCGTGAACGTCATTCCCTTCATGAAATGGCGGCGATTTGCCGCGGCGTTTTCGTTAATTGCTATGTTGGTGGCGGCGGGGTCTCTGGGAACCCGCTCCCTCAATTGGGGCTTGGATTTTACCGGTGGCACCTTGGTTGAGGTGACCTACGGTGATTCCGCTGACCTGAGTCTGATTCGCGCTACGTTGGAGAGTAACGGCTACGAGGGTGCGGTGGTGGTAGCGTTTGGCACCGACCGGGACGTGTTGGTTCGGTTGCCCCTCGGTTACTCCGACGATGAGGGGGTCGCCATGGTGACACTGCTCGAGTCGGTATCTGCGGTTCCAGTCGAGTTGCAGCGGATCGAATTTGTGGGTCCCGCTGTGGGAGAGGAGCTTCGGGAGCAGGGTGGCTTGGCGATGCTGCTGGCCCTTGGTTTGGTAATGCTCTACGTCGCCTTCCGCTTTCAGTTCAAGTTTGCGGTGGGTGCCGTGGTGGCCCTTGCCCACGACGTCTTGTTCGTACTTGGCTATTTTTCGCTCTTGGGTATGGAATTTGATCTCACGGTGCTGGCCGCCATCCTCGCCGTGATTGGCTACTCGCTGAACGATACGATTGTGGTCGCAGATCGTATCCGAGAGAATTTCCGCAAGCTGCGACGGATGTCGCCCAGCGACGTTATTGATGTGTCACTCACCGAAACCTTTGGTCGTACCGTCGTTACGTCATTGACGACGATTCTGGTGCTGGTGGCGCTGGCGGTATTTGGCGGCGATATGATCCACGGATTTGCGCTGGCTTTGCTTGCCGGTGTTGCTATCGGTACCTATTCCTCGATCTATGTGTCTGCAACGATTCTGCTTGCTCTGGGAGTCAGTAAGGAGGATGTCGCCATCCCGACTCGGGAACTGGGGAATGAGGACGGCTCTCAGGTCTAGATGGCAGCCCTTGTGACAGACCTACCGTAGGGCAGGGCCGACTACGGAAAGCACTTTCTTGAAGATTTTGGGGCCGCCACAGACGATGGAGCCATCGTCCAAGTAGCCCTCGCCCCCGCGAATGTCTGAGACCAGTCCACCAGCCTCTTTGACCAGCAACGAGCCTGCGGCAATGTCCCAGGACGACAGGCCAACCTCCCAGAAACCATCAAGCCTCCCGGCTGCGACATAGGCCAGATCGAGTGCGGCGGCTCCAGCGCGGCGAATACCCATGCTCTGGGCCGCCAGCTCCGCGATGGTTTGAACATAGGTAGGCAGGATTGCGTCCTGATGTCCCAGAAACGGTATACCAGTGCCCAATAATGACTCGCGTAGCTCGGTGCGACTGCTGACGCGAATGCGGCGACCATTGAGCTGGGCTCCACGCCCTCGGGAGGCGGTGAACTCTTCACGACGTACAGGGTCGACCACCACAGCATGCTCCACTTTGCCGTTCATCAGGCAGGCGATGGAAACGCAGTAGTGGGGGATGCCCCGCATGAAGTTGCTGGTCCCATCGAGGGGATCGATCAACCAGACGGCCTCGGCATCGGGATTGCCCGTACGACCACTTTCTTCGGCAATAAAACCATGATCGGGGTAGGTTTTTTGAAGGTGATACAGGATCTCTTTTTCAGCCGCGATATCCACATCGGTAACAAAATCTGCTGCGCCTTTGGCCTGCGGCGTGATGCGATCAAGTTCATCAGAGGCCCGCACGATAATATCCCCGGCTTTGCGTGCCGCGCGCAGGGCTATCGAGACCATGGGTTCCATACTTATCTCCGAGATTGATCGGGCTGCGCGGTCAGCGCGGGCGCGCATCATAACAGGGGAGAGGGTTTTGGGTTACTGCTTTGTTACACTCTCGCCCCCAAAATTCTTGCGCGCCGGCCTTGACGGCGTGGCGTGCTAATCATGAGTGGGTTTGCACCATGACCACTCCGAGCAAAAGGTAGTCCTCATGAGTCTCGACAATATTCGCGTTGTGCTCGTTCACACGACCCACAGTGGCAACATTGGTGGTGTTGCGCGCGCGATGAAGAACATGGGGTTAAGAAATCTGACGCTGGTAAAGCCCCTTGAGTATCCTGCCCCCGAGGCAGAGTGGCGGGCAGCGTCGGCTATCGACGTGCTCGAGCAGGCGTCGGTGGTAGAGACGGTTGCCGAAGCGATTGCGGACGCCCAGTTCGTCGTTGGCACCAGTGCCCGGGAGCGGCGGATTCCTTGGCCAGTGCAGGATGCGCGGCAGTGCGCCTCTCGGTTAGTGGACAACGCCCAGGCTGGAGAGCAGGTGGCTATCCTGTTTGGTCGGGAGGACAGGGGGTTGCTGAATGAGGAACTGGAGCTCTGCAATCTGCACTGTCACATTCCCACCCATGAGGACTATCCGTCCCTCAATTTGGCGATGGCGGTGCAACTCGTTGCCTACGAAATTCGGATGAAAGCGCTGGGCGATACCTTGCCTGCTGAGGAGGATGCCCATTGGGATACCCCCTTCGCGACCGCCAAGGATATGCAGCACTTTTATACCCACCTTGAGGAAACCCTGATTGAGATCGGATTCCTTGACCCAAGTGCGCCGAGGCAGCTGATGAGGCGGCTAAAACGTCTCTACAACCGCGTTAGATTGGACGAGATGGAGCTGAATATTCTCAGGGGCACGCTGGCAGAAACCCAGAAAAGTCTGAGAGATGCGGGCTCTGGTGGCAAAAAAACCTAGTCAATTAGTTGGTTTTTTACTTGAGTAAATTAGTAGGTTTTGTCACACTCTGCCTGTGGAGGAAACCCCATGAAATTAACCACCCGAGGTCGCTATGCGGTGACCGCGATGCTTGATTTGGCGATTCACGGCCACGAGAGCCCGGTGACCTTGTCTGACATTTCGGCACGGCAAGAGATTTCTCTGTCCTACCTCGAGCAGCTTTTCTCCAAGCTCCGGCGGGGGGATCTTGTGACCAGTGTGCGGGGGCCCGGCGGGGGCTATCGATTGTCGCGTGAGCGGAAAGGCATTTTTGTTGCCCAGATCATTGATGCGGTCGATGAGTCAGTGGATGTCACCAACTGTCAGGGCAAGGGGAACTGTCACCAGGGAGAGGTCTGCCTGACCCATCACCTTTGGCAGGATCTGAGCGATCAGATTCACGGGTTTTTAAGTGGCATCAGCTTGGCGGATCTGGTCGATCAGCGCGGTAGCAGGAAGTCAGGGACGTCGAGCGATGTAATTCAGCAGCTTGTGCTGCAATAGGGAAAAATGAGATGAACGCACCGGCACAATTGCCCATCTACCTAGACTATCTGTCCACAACCCCGGTTGATCCGCGGGTAGTGGCTGCGATGACCGAGTGTCTGTCGATGGAGGGCACCTTCGGGAATCCCGCTTCCCGATCCCATCAGTATGGCTGGAAAGCCGAGGAAGCGGTTGAAAATGCTCGCAACCAAATCGCCGACTTAATCAATGCCGATCCTCGGGAGATTGTCTGGACCTCCGGTGCGACCGAATCCGACAACCTGGCGATCAAAGGAGTGGCGCACTTTTATCAGAAGAAAGGCCGCCACATCATCACGTCAAAGATTGAACACAAAGCGGTGCTCGACACTTGCCGTCAGCTGGAGCGTGAAGGATATGAGGTGACGTATCTTGCGCCCAATGAAGCAGGCCTTACCACGCCGGAAATGGTCTCTGCCGCCCTGAGGGACGATACGATTCTGGTTTCGGTGATGCATGCGAATAATGAAATTGGTGTGGTCAACGATGTGGCTGGTATTGGTGAAGTGTGCCGTGAGGCTGGCGTGCTTTATCACGTTGATGCCGCTCAGAGTGCGGGCAAGGTCGTCCTTGACATGGAATCCATGAAGATCGACTTGCTCTCCATGTCGGCCCACAAAATGTATGGCCCCAAGGGCATCGGCGCACTTTATGTGCGGCGTAAGCCCCGAGTTCGGATTGAGGCGCAGATGCATGGGGGCGGCCATGAGCGCGGCATGCGTTCGGGGACATTGGCCACCCATCAGGCGGTGGGGTTCGGTGAGGCTGCGCGTATCGCTCGCGAGGAAATGGCCTCCGAAGGAGCGCGATTGAGAGCCCTGCGTGAGCGCTTCTGGGCCGGTATCAACGACATACCTGAAGTGCACATCAATGGTGATGAGGAGAGTCGACTGCCCGGCGCCCTCAATGTCAGCTTTGCCTTTGTGGAGGGGGAGTCACTGTTGATGTCCCTGCGCGATTTGGCCCTGTCGTCGGGGTCGGCCTGCACTTCGGCAAGTCTCGAGCCCTCCTATGTACTGCGGGCGTTGGGGCTTAATGACGAGTTGGCCCACAGTTCCCTGCGCTTCAGTTTTGGGCGTTTCACCACTGACGCCGAAGTTGATCACGCGATCACCCAGGTCCGTCACGCCGTAGAGAAACTGCGTGAGCTATCCCCGCTTTGGGATATGTATCAGGATGGTATTGATCTCAACACGATTGAATGGGCAGCCCATTGAGGACTGTCTCGAACCTATTTGATAGGGAGTAAAGCATGGCTTACAGCGACAAGGTAATCGATCACTACGAGAACCCCAGAAACGTGGGGAAGTTTGATGATAGCGATGAAAGCATTGGTACTGGAATGGTGGGTGCGCCTGCTTGCGGTGACGTGATGCGACTGCAAATCAAGGTTAATGATGAGGGCGTTATCGAGGATGCCAAGTTTAAAACCTACGGCTGTGGCTCCGCGATTGCTTCGAGCTCGTTGTTAACGGAATGGGTGAAAGGAAAGAAGCTAGAGGAAGCCGAGCAGATCAAAAATACCGAAATTGCCCAAGAGCTTGCGTTGCCGCCAGTCAAGATTCACTGCTCGGTATTGGCGGAGGATGCGATTAAAGCGGCGGTGAAAAACTTTCGAGAGAAGCAGGGCGACTAATGACGATCTCGGTAACAGAGGCAGCAGCAGGTCATGTTCAGCGCCAGCTCGATGCCCGCGGTCACGGTGAGGGAATCCGCATCGGGGTGAAGACATCAGGCTGCTCAGGTTTGGCCTACGTGCTTGAATTTGTCGACGCGGTCCAGCCCGAGGATGAGGTGTTTGAAGATTTTGGCGTCAAGCTGTTCGTCGACCCAAAAAGCTTGGTTTATCTCGATGGCACGATCGTCGACTTCGCCAAGGAAGGCCTGAATGAAGGCCTCGAGTTCCGCAATCCAAACGTGGCCGGGGAATGTGGCTGTGGTGAGAGTTTCACGGTTTAGTGATGGAAGCCTCGGTCGATCGGGAGGCTCGCTCGCCCCGGGATTATTTCGAACTGTTCCAGTTACCGGCGGATTTTGATCTCGATGCCGAGGATTTGTCCCGCCGGTTCAAGGTACTTCAAAAACAATTTCACCCAGATCGATTTGCGGGCAAGGCGCCTGCCGAGCAGCGCGTAGCCGCCCAGCTTTCCGCGGAGCTCAATGCCGGCTTCCAAACCTTAAAAGACGACGTAAAACGCGCTGGCTTTATGCTTGAGCGTCTCGGGGTCGACCTCAAGGCGTTGGAGCGAGAGCCTGTGGACGGGGATTTTCTGCTTCAACAGATTGAGCTGCGTGAATCCGCATCGATGATTCTGTCCGCTGAAGAAAAGCAGCGGGACCCACAGGCTGTCGCTGCGCTCCATGAGTCCACTCACGCGCTCTATGACGAGTGGCTCTCCGCCTTTCGTCGAACTATCGCCGATGGCGAGCTTGAATCCGCGGGCCGGGCATGGGTAAAGCTGCTGTATCTCTCCAAGCTACGAGCTGAGTTGCCACCTGTGCAAGCGTTGGAGACTTCCTGATGGTCCTGATGCAAATTGCGGAGCCAGGCGCATCCGAAACATCCCCCGACGGGCCGCGTAAAGTGGGAGTGGGTATCGACCTTGGAACCACAAACAGCCTGATTGCTCATTTCGATGGTGATCGCCTGTCGGTGCTCCCCGATGAGGCTGGCGCAATGTCACTGCCCTCAGTGGCCTACTACGGCCAAGCTGAAGTAATCGTAGGGGATGCGGCAGTGGTCCTGGCCGCCGAGCACTCCGCGGACACAATCGCCTCGGCCAAACGTTTTATGGGTAAAAGCCGCGATGAGGTGTCTGATGAGGGCTACCTTGAATTTGCTGATGAGGGCATGGCCTTCGCGACAACCCGTGGTCCGGTGACCCCCGTTGAAGTATCTGCAGATATTCTGAGGGCGCTTGCCTCCAGAGCGAACCTGGCGGGCTTTGACCAACTCGACGGAGTCGTTATCACAGTACCGGCGTATTTCGATGACGCCCAGCGGCAGGCAACCCGTCAAGCTGCTGAATTAGCGGGGTTGCCCGTGCTTCGCCTGTTGAATGAGCCTACTGCCGCCGCGGTTGCCTACGGACTCGACAGCGCGGAGGAGGGTGTTGTTGCTGTCTACGATCTTGGCGGGGGCACTTTTGATATTTCCATTCTGCGTCTCGAGCGCGGTGTTTTTGAGGTGCTGGCCACGGGAGGTGATAGTGGCCTCGGTGGCGATGATTTTGATCGGCTCCTTGCCGATCATCTGACGGCAGCAGCGGCGCTGGATAATCTGACCATCGGGCAACGACGAGGCGTTATTGCCTGTGCCCGTGGTGTAAAAGAGCTGTTGAGTGAGCAGATCAGTTGCACTGTATCCCTCGATCATATCGTCGCCGGTACCGGGGAGGTAGTGGTTGACAGATCGACACTGAATGGCCTCTGCGGGGAGTTAGTGAATCGAAGTCTGGATGCGTGCCGGCAGTGCATTGAGGATGCAGGTATCGAGCAGGTAGACCGCATTATCCTGGTTGGTGGTTCCACGCGTATGCCATTGATCAAAGAAGCAGCGGCGAAGCTTTTTGGCCGTGAGCCGTTAACCCATATAGATCCTGATCAGGTGGTGGCTATGGGTGCCGCTCGTCAAGCCGATTTGCTGGTCGGCAATCGTGGCAAGGATGACTTGCTCCTCCTAGATGTGATTCCCCTCTCTTTGGGTGTTGAGACCTACGGCGGCTTGGTGGAGAGGCTGGTTCACCGGAACACTACTATCCCGGTGGTCAGGGCTCAGGAATTTACAACGGCGCGGGACGGACAAACAGGATTACTGGTGCATGTGGTGCAGGGTGAGCGTGAGCGCGTGGAGGACTGTCGCTCTCTGGCCCGCTTTGAATTGTCAGGAATACCGCCCATGGTTGCGGGTGCGGCCCGGATTCTGGTGACCTTTCAGGTTGATGCCGATGGGCTGCTGGAAGTGTCCGCCAAAGAAGAGAGCACTGGAGAGACCGCCCATGTAGTGGTCAAGCCATCTTTTGGTCTTGCTGACACCACGATTGCAGAGATGCTCCGCGCAGGCTATGAAAACGCCGGCACCGACATGCAGGCGAGACAATTGACCGAGGCGAGGGTGGATGCGGAACAACTTGCCGCCGGGATTTATGCGGCACTGAAAGTCGATGGTGACCTGCTGGATGAGTCGGAGCGCGGAGACCTTTTGTCTGCCGTACAAGGCCTTGAGGCAACAGCGGATGGTGATGATGTGGAAGCAATAAGATCCGCAGTAGAGCATACCGGCAAAGTGTCGGAGTTGTTTGCGGCCCGGCGGATGGATCAAAGCATTCAGCAGGCTCTCGGGGGCATTTCGTTAGAGGCATTGGAACAGGAGGTTGGCGAATGACACGGGTGGTGGTCTTACCGCATCAGGATATTTGCCCCGAGGGCGCTCTGGTAGAAGCTGAGCAAGGTACGTCGCTTTGTGAGGCTCTGCTCGATGCCGGGCTCGCCATCGAGCACGCCTGCGAAATGTCCTGTGCCTGCACTACCTGTCACGTCATTGTGCGCGAGGGGTTCGATTCCCTGAACGAGGCGGATGAGCTGGAGGAGGACTATCTTGATAAAGCCTGGGGTTTGGAGCCCGAGTCCCGACTGTCTTGTCAGGCCATGGTCGGGGACACCCCCCTTGTGGTGGAAATCCCCCGATACACCATCAATCACGCTCGCGAGCAACACTAGGTCTGGATGCCTCCGGGAGGCCTCGGAAATCCGCGATTGGGGCGCGACAGACACGGATTAAAGCGGCTTTTTCACGGTGTGGACGCCCATGACATGGTGCCAGCGGTGACATATAATTTGCGCCCTCAAAACGGCCCGAGGAACGCGGCCGATTTCCTGTCCCTAACACAATGTTGGAGTTTTTCATGGCAGTTGAACGTACCCTCTCGATCGTCAAGCCCGACGCCGTTGGCAAAAACGTGATTGGCGAGATTTATACGCGTTTTGAGCAGGCGGGCCTCCAGATCGTCGCGTCTCGCATGATGCGTTTGTCGGACGTGGTGGCAGGTGGCTTCTACGCCGAACATCGCGAGCGCCCATTCTTTAAGGATCTCGTCAAGTTCATGACCTCCGGGCCTGTGGTTGTTCAGGTGCTGGAAGGTGAGGGCGCGATTGCCAAAAACCGTGAGCTGATGGGTGCAACTAATCCTCAGGAAGCAGCGGCGGGTACCATCCGCGCTGACTTCGCCCAGACCATCGATGCCAACGCTGTGCACGGGTCAGATTCTCCGGAATCTGCCGCCCGTGAAATCGCCTACTTCTTTGCGGCCAGCGAAATCTGCGAACGGACCTAACACCCCAAGCCATGACAACGCCGGAGACACTGATTGCCAGTTCGGACCCGGCCAGCAAAGTCAACCTGCTGGGATTAAGTCGTGCCCAGATGGAGGGGTTTTTCTCGCAGCTTGGTGAAAAGCGGTTCCGGGCTGAGCAGGTGATGAAGTGGATTCATCACCATGGGGTTCGCGACTTCGAGCAGATGACAAATCTGGGTCGCTCGCTCCGCGAGCGGCTTGAGCAGGTTGCGACCATCGCGCCCCCGGAAATCGCCGACCAGCAGGATTCAGCTGACGGCACTCGCAAATGGGCTATTCGCGTTGCCGGCGGTGCGCTTGTTGAGGCGGTGTTGATCCCGGAGGGTGACAGGGCGACTCTTTGCGTCTCCTCCCAAGTAGGGTGTAGCTTGGACTGTAAGTTCTGCTCAACCGGGAAGCAGGGTTTTCAGCGAGATCTGACATCGGCGGAGATTATCGGTCAGGTTTGGTTAGCCATTGATTCCTACGATGGATGGCAAAGCGGCAAGGGTCGCGTCGTGACCAATGTTGTGATGATGGGAATGGGTGAGCCCCTGCTCAACTTTGACAATGTTGTCGCAGCGATGGATCTCATGACCGATGATCTCGCCTACGGGCTCTCCAAGCGCAAGGTGACTCTCAGTACTTCAGGTGTCGTGCCAGCTCTCGATCAGCTCGCTGAATTTTCTGATGTCAGTCTGGCAGTATCGTTGCATGCGCCAAACGATGCTGTTCGAGATCAAATTGTCCCCATCAATCGCCGGTATCCCATTGCGGATTTGTTGGCTAGTGCTCGTCGGTATATCGACGCGCAGCCGGATAAAAAGCGTGTAGTTACTATCGAATATACCTTGCTGGCGGGGGTGAACGATCAACCTGAGCATGCGCGGGAGCTGTGCGAGCTCTTAGAAGACTACCCCTGCAAAATAAATCTCATTCCCTTTAACGACTTTCCTAACTCTGGCTTTAAGAGGCCCAGCGGTAACGCGGTGAGCCGATTTTGGCAGGTACTCGTCGATGCAGGCTTTATCGTTACGGTGAGGACGACTCGGGGAGACGATATCGACGCCGCCTGCGGTCAGCTGGTGGGTGATGTGGTTGACCGCACCAGACGTGCGGCGCGCTATCGCGAGCGCTATGCTGCAAGCGGCGTCTCTGCGGCGAATATGGAAGAGCTACATCATTGAATAAACTCCTTAAGCAGATAGCTTTGGGATTGGCGCTCACGCTAATTCTGTCCGGGTGCGTAACCGAGACCGTGGGCGGTCCAGAGATTGAGCAAGACCCCCAAGCTGCATTACATAAACGCGTTGAGCTGGCGCGTCAGTACATCGGTCGAGGCGATTGGGAAAATGCCAAGCGAAATCTGCAAATCGCAAACAACATCGATCCAAACAGCGCCGCCGTTCACGAAGCCTTTGGTCTGGTTTATCAGAGCACCGGCGAGTATGAGCGTGCCGAAGAGAGCTTCCGCAAAGCGCTGAAACTCGACCCTAGTTTCTCCCGCAGTAGAAACAACTATGCGGTGTACCTTTACTCTTTAGGGCGGTTTGAGGATGCAGAGCGAGAGTTTCTGATCGTCGTGGAAGATGCCCTCTACTCGGGCAGGCCCCTGGCGTATACCAACTTGGGGATGACCCGGGTGAATCTGGGCGACAATGAGGGCGCTGAAGCTGCGTTTACCAGGGCGCTGCGGATGGATGGGGGCAGCCCGACCGCGCTGTTGGAAATGAGTTACTTACGGTTGGCGGCTGATGATGCCCCCGCTGCCGAGACTTATTACGGGGTGTACCGAACGGTTGTGCCCGCGCAGTCTCCCCGCGGTCTTGTCATGGGGGTCGAGCTTGCCAAGGCAAGTGGTGACAAAGATGCCCAGAGCAGCTTGGAATTGCTGCTGAGAAGCCGGCACCCTGATTCACCAGAATATCGAGCATGGAAGGCCCGGCAGGGGTTACAATAGCGAAAAAAGGACTGGTCGCAGACATGAACCAACCATCGCCAATTAAGCGCCGTTCGAGTCGCCAGATCATGGTCGGCAGGGTGCCTGTGGGCGGTAATGCACCGATAGCGGTGCAAAGTATGACAAACACCGAGACCCGAGATGTGGCGGCAACCGTCGCACAGGTAAACGCGTTAGCGGATGCGGGTGCTGATATTGTCCGGGTGTCGGTGCCGAGTATGGACGCGGCTGAGGCCTTTAAGGAGATTCGGGCCCAAGTCACCGTGCCTTTGGTTGCCGACATCCACTTTGATCACAATATCGCTCTCAAGGTTGCCGAGTATGGCGTTGACTGTCTGCGAATAAACCCGGGCAATATTGGCCGCGAAGAGAAAGTGCGAGAGGTGATAGCGGTTTGCAAGGATCGAGGTATACCCATTCGTATTGGAGTCAACGCCGGGTCGCTTGGTAAGGAATTACTGCGTAAATACCCGGAGCCAACGGCGGAAGCATTGGTGGAGTCAGCCATGCGTAACGTGGACATTCTGGATCGTCATGACTTTCCTGATTTTAAGGTGAGCGTAAAGGCCTCTGAGGTTTTCATGGCAGTTGACGCCTATCGGATGCTCGCTGAGAAGATCGAACAACCGCTTCACTTGGGTATTACTGAGGCTGGCGCCTTGCGCGGGGGCACGGTCAAATCGGCGGTAGGCATTGGCATGCTGCTGATGGATGGGATCGGGGATACCATTCGTATCTCTCTGGCCGCCGATCCGGTAGAGGAGGTTAAGGTTGGCTTTGAAATTCTAAAGAGCTTAAAACTTCGTGCCAACGGCATAAATTTTATTGCCTGCCCCAGTTGCTCCCGCCAGAACTTTGATGTGATCGGCACCATGAATGAGCTCGAGCGCCGGCTCGAGGACATACGGACACCCATGGACGTGGCTGTCATTGGCTGCATTGTGAACGGACCCGGTGAAGCCCGCGAGGCTGATGTCGGACTCACCGGTGCGACGCCGAATAATCTGATTTATCTCAATGGTGAGCCAGATCACAAAGTGAGCAATCAGGACTTCGTGGACCATCTTGAGTCGGTGATCAGAGAGCGAGCGGCGGGCCTTGAATCGGCACGAGCAAAAGCTGACGCCGACACTATCGCTCGCAGTAGCTGACGGGATTTTCATGACTGAATACCGAGCCGTTCGTGGGATGGTCGATATCCTGCCCGATGATACCCCGCGGTGGCAGCATATAGATTCAACCCTGGCAGCCGTCCTCAAGTCCTACGGTTACAGCGAAATTCGCTTGCCGATTATCGAATCGACCGCTTTGTTTGCTCGGTCGATTGGAGAGGTTACCGATATTGTCGAGAAAGAGATGTATTCTTTCGACGATCGAAACGGCGACAGCCTCACCCTGCGTCCGGAAGGCACGGCCGGATGTGTTCGTGCGGCGGTGCAGCATAACCTCGTCGCCACCCCACAAAAGCTTTGGTACACGGGGCCCATGTTTCGCTACGAGCGGCCTCAGAAAGGCCGGCAGCGGCAATTCCATCAGGTTGGTGTTGAGGCCTTCGGTATCGCCACGCCTGATCTAGATCTCGAGCTCTTGTTGTTGAGCAGAAGCATGTGGCGGGCGTTAGGGATTGAGAGCTTGCTTACCCTGGAACTGAATTCTATCGGCAGTACCGACGCACGTGCCGCTTATAAGGCGGCTCTGGTTGCCTATCTCGAGGGATGCAAAGATGCCCTGGATGAAGACAGTCAGCGCCGATTGACAACAAATCCGCTTCGCATCCTTGATAGTAAGAATGCGGAGACACAGGCGCTTCTAGCAGACGCGCCCGAGATGCACAGCTATCTTGATGATGATTCCAGGGCGGACTTTGATCGGCTTTGTGAACTTCTGCAGGCAGCAGGCCTGAGCTTTACTATCAACCAACGCCTGGTGCGTGGGCTTGATTATTACAATAAATCGGTTTTTGAGTGGACCACCACGGCGCTGGGTGCCCAGGGTACTGTTTGTGGCGGTGGTCGATACGACGGCATGGTAGCCCAGTTCGGTGGCAGAGAAACCCCCGGCGCGGGCTTCGCCATCGGTTTAGAGCGTTTGTCGCTATTGGTGGATACACTAGACGAGGAATATCAGGAAGCGGCAGACCTCTACGTGGTGGTGGCGGATGAGAGTGCTCAGATGCATGCTGTGCCGCGGATAGAGGCCCTACGTCAGGAACGCCCGGATCTGGTCATCCACATGCATTTGGGCGGAGGTAGCTTCAAAAGCCAATTCAAACGGGCCGATAAAAGTGGGGCCGCTCTCGCTCTGGTTTACGGTGAATCGGAGGTAAGCGGGAATGTGGTCACTCTGAAGCCACTGCGAAGTGGTGGCGATCAGATCACAGTACCCGATGATGAACTACTGACTCGAGTCAATGCACATTTGGGTCAGAATTAGGTAGGAGTAAGGCATGGCGGATCATCTTGAAGATGATGAACAGGTAGAGGCGCTCAAGCGTTGGTGGGATGAGAATGGCAAGAGCACCATGGTTGCCATCGCGCTGGCCGTGGCAGGTACCGTGGGTTGGCAGCAATACCAAGGTTGGACAGTAAGTCAGGCAGAGCAAGCATCGGAGATGTGGGAATCCATGCAACAGGTGTTGACTACTGGATCGCCAGGTGCCGAGCAGGATGCCCGTGCCATGGCGCTGATACTTAAAGAGGATTTCGGAGGCTCTACGTACGCACAGTTCGCCGCGATGCGCCTCGCCGCTCTGGACGTAGGAGCCGGTGAGCTTGACGCAGCAGAGGCCGAATTGCGCTGGGCCTTGGCCAAGGCGGGGCCCCAAACCGAGCTTGGCCAGCTTGTACAACTGCGCCTGGCTAGAGTGTTGGCGGCGCAGGAGAATGAGGCCGCCGCACTGGCTATCCTGGAGTCCGGCGGCAATGCTTATCCTGCGGCTTATGCGATGGCCCGGGGTGATATTCACATGGCAGCAGGCAGAGATCAGCAGGCGCTGGATGCGTACCGGGAAGCTCGCGCCGCCCTGCTGGCCCTGGGCAATCCTCCCGGAATTCTGGATATCAAAATTAACAGTCTTGAATCCAGACTCGCAGCGGGAGATGAGGCCGCATCATGATGGTGAGAAGCAGAGCGCTTTTTGTGGTGCTGGTCACCATGTTTGCCCTGTCGGGCTGCGAGACCATCACCGGGTGGTTCGAGGAGGACGAATACGATCCTACCGCCCCGGTAGAGCTGAAGGACATCAAGCAGCAGATTAACTTCAGTAAGCGCTGGTCAAAGAAAGTAGGCGATGGTCAGGGAGATGGGCTCTACAAGATCACACCGGTTCTGGTGGGTGATGTGCTCTATGTGGCGTCAGCCGAGGGCGAGATGGTTTCTCTTGATGCCGAGACCGGCAAGCAGCGCTGGAAAACCGATCTGGACGTTCCCCTGTCTGGGGGCGTTGGCTTCCATGACGGCTCCTTATTTGTCGGTGCATCGAATGGCCTTGTCCTGCGCCTGGATGCGAAAGATGGTTCTGAGTATTGGCGCGCCTCGGTCAGTGGTGAGGTTTTATCGGCTCCACAAGGTAACGGCAATCTGGTTGTTGCACAGACTTATGACGGTAAACTCATCGCCTTTGACTACGAATCGGGCGAGCAGCGCTGGGCCCACCTGAGCGATGTGCCAGTGCTGACACTCCGGGGGACCTCGACCCCCATTATGCTGGGCCAGCTTGTTATCGCAGGCTTCGCAGATGGCAAGGTGTTGGCGATTGATCAGAACAGTGGCAATGTCGCCTGGGAATCGCGTATTGCAATTCCTCAGGGGCGATCTGAGATTGAGCGAATAGTTGATATTGATGGTTCTATGACCCTGCAGGGATCTGAACTCTATGTGGCCAGCTATCAGGGTCGGGTTGCTGCGGTTGATCCTCGTACTGGGCGGAAGGTGTGGCAGCGCAATGTTTCTTCAGTCTCCGGGGTCAGTGTCGGCTTCGGCAATGTGTACACAGCGGATCAGGACGGAACCATTTCCGCTTTTCTCAGAAATGGTCAGGGCATACGCTGGCAAAATATTGAGCTGGGTTATCGGGGGCTTTCCCGTCCCACGCCGGTCTCAAGTTATCTGGCCGTTGTGGATTTTGAGGGTTATCTCCACATCCTATCTCAAGTAGATGGCGAAATTCTGGGGCGCACCAAGGCCGATGGCGATGGTGCTCGAGCGGACATGATCGCCAAAGGCAACATGCTTTACGTGTACGGCAACGGCGGCAAACTGGCGGCCTACACAATCTCCGCTAAAGACTAAATCATGCCTCCCGTTATCGCCTTGGTTGGACGACCCAATGTGGGTAAGTCCACCTTGTTCAATCAGTTAACTCGATCGCGGGATGCACTCGTGGCGGACTTTGCCGGTCTGACCAGAGACCGAAAATACGGTGAAGGCAAGCTCGGGGATACGCCTTACATCGTCATCGATACGGGCGGCATTAGTGGAGATGAGTCCGGTATTGATGCCGCCATGGCGGGACAATCGATGGTGGCAATCGACGAGGCTGACGTTGTCCTTTTGATGGTAGATGGACGTGAGGGTCTGCATCCAGGGGATGAGGCGTTGGTCAAGGCGCTGCGCCAGAAAGAAAAGTCCTTTCATTTGGTTGTTAACAAGATCGATGGTGTCGGTGAGGATGTTGCCGCCAGCGATTTCTATCGTTTGGGCGTGGCGGATTTACATACGATTGCGGCGTCTCACAATCGGGGAGTACATCGCCTTATCAGCGACGTGCTGGCGCCACTGCCAGTGGCTCAAGCGGCGGATGAAAGCCATGACCACGGCATTCGCATAGCAGTTATCGGACGACCCAACGTCGGTAAGTCGACCCTAGTGAACAGGCTACTCGGCGAGGATAGAGTGGTTGTCTTCGATCAGCCGGGGACAACACGCGACAGTATTTATATCGACTACGAGCGGCGCGACCAGCACTACACATTGATTGATACCGCGGGGGTGCGTCGGCGTAAAAATGTGAGGGAATCGGTAGAGAAATTTTCTATTGTTAAAACGCTAAAAGCCATCGCGGATGCCCACGTCACTGTTTTGGTGATGGATGCTCATGAGGGCATAGTGGAGCAGGATTTACATCTGCTTGGGCAGTGTATTGATGCAGGTCGCGGCTTGGTCGTGGCGCTCAACAAGTGGGATGGCATTGATGCTGACGAGCGGGATTGGATTAAATCAGAACTGCATCGGCGCCTACAATTCATTGACTATGCAGATATCCACTTCATATCGGCTCTTCATGGTACCGGGGTAGGGCACCTGTACGACTCGGTCCATCAGGCCCACAAAGCGGCAACAACCGCACTGAGTACTAACAAACTCACGCGGATACTTGAGGATGCGGTGGCGTCCCACCCACCTCCCTTGGTCAATGGCCGACGGATAAAGCTTCGCTATGCCCATGCCGGAGGGCAGAATCCACCAATTGTGGTGATTCATGGTTCACAGACCGATGCGCTACCCGCGAGCTACTCCCGCTATCTTGAGAAAACTTTCCGACGGGTGCTCGAGCTTCACGGGACGCCAATACGCATTGAACTGCGGACTGGCGAAAACCCCTATGCTGGGAAGCGCAATAAACTGACCCAGCGCCAAGTCCAGCGCCGCAGAAGGCTGATGTCACACATCAAGAAAGCAGAAAAGAAAAAGAGCCAAAAAAAGCGCCGGTAGACCATTTTCTTTGTGAATGCCTGCAATACCAAGCATTTATTTTAAAAATACCATCAAAGTCCGTAAACTCGCGCCCATCACCCGCAGGGATTCAGCCTGCGGATCCCGGCGTTCACACAAAGAGGCATCAACATGGGACTCTATCTCGATACGATCAAGTCTTTAGAAGGGGTTGTTCAGGGGCAGGGCGCTGCCTGGGCAGACATCAGCCCGGAGCATGCGGCTCGCATGAAGCTTCAAAATCGTTTTCAAACGGGACTTGATATTGCCCGTTATACCGCTGATCTGATGCGTGCGGACATGGCGGCTTACGATGCGGATACGGCGAGTTACACCCAGTCTTTGGGATGCTGGCACGGATTTATCGGCCAGCAAAAATTGATCTCGATCAAGAAGCACTTCGGCACAACAGATAAGAAATACCTGTATCTGTCGGGTTGGATGATTGCAGCGTTGCGTTCTGAATTTGGCCCATTACCCGATCAGTCCATGCATGAGAAAACCTCGGTACCGAGCTTGATTGAAGAGTTGTATACCTTTCTTCGCCAAGCCGATGCTCGTGAGCTCGGAGGCATGTTCCGCCAGTTGGATGCCGCCAAAAAAGCGGGCAATGAGGTGGAAGTTCAGAGCCTGACAAAACGAATTGATCAGTTTCAAACCCATGTAGTGCCAATCATTGCGGATATTGATGCCGGCTTTGGTAACGAGGAAGCCACCTACCTGTTGGCTAAAAAAATGATTGAGGCGGGTGCCTGCGCTATCCAAATCGAGAATCAGGTGTCTGATGAGAAGCAGTGCGGGCATCAGGACGGCAAGGTGACCGTGCCTCACGCTGATTTTCTCGCGAAAATCAGGGCAATTCGTTACGCCTTTCTTGAGCTTGGTGTCGATAACGGTGTCATCGTTGCCCGAACTGATTCCTTGGGAGCTGGTCTGACCAAGCAAATAGCGGTGACTAACGAACCGGGGGACCTTGGGGACAAATACAACAGCTTTCTCGATGGGGAGTACATCGATAGCGCCGAAGACATCGCCAACGGTGATGTTGTCGTCAAAGCCAATGGCAAGCTTCTAAAACCCGCGCGTCTAGCCTCGGGTCTGTTCCAGTTCAAGAAGGGGTCAGGCGAGGATCGCGTCGTGCTCGATTGCATCACATCGTTACAAAATGGCGCGGATCTCCTTTGGATCGAAACCGAGAAGCCTCACGTTGGACAAATTGCAGGTATGGTGAATCGGATTCGCGAGGCGGTGCCCTCTGCGAAGTTGGTTTACAACAACAGTCCCTCCTTTAACTGGACTCTCAGTTTCCGTCAGCAAGTTTTCGATGCCTGGTCCGAGGCCGGGCAGGATACTTCCGCCTACGAGCGGGATGACCTGATGAGTGCCTCTTATGACGATACTGAACTTGCAGCTGAAGCGGACCGTCGGATCCAGTCCTTCCAGGCAGATGCGGCCAGAGAGGCGGGTATCTTCCATCATCTGATTACCCTGCCTACGTATCACACGGCTGCGCTATCTACGGACAATTTGGCCAAAGAATACTTTGGTGATGCCGGTATGTTGGGGTACGTTGCCGGGGTTCAGCGAAAGGAAATCCGCCAGGGCATAGCCTGCGTCAAGCATCAGAACATGGCTGGATCTGATATGGGTGACGATCACAAGGAATACTTCTCCGGTGACGCAGCATTGAAGGCGGCTGGCGAGGACAACACAATGAACCAGTTTGGTTAGTGTTTCTTTGACTCCTAAAAAAGCCCCGATGGCACCACCATCGGGGCTTTTTTGTGTCCGCTTTTAGAGTTTAAGGTGTTGCTATGGTTGGATTTGCTTGAGCGACCTTAGGCTCTAAATTGGTTTTTAGCCCGCATTCATTGGTGAGATAACCCAGCATCGCCTGATATAGCTCGAGCTTGTGGTGGTAGAAAAGGGTATTGGAGAAGTGGTCCGCACCCTCGAGCTCCAGGTAAGTATGAGGCTTGCCTGCGTCGACCAGGGCATCGCGATATTTTTCTGCGTGTTCTAGGGGCACGCGCTGGTCTACATCTCCGTGTATCAATAGGATGGGCACGTTCACTTTCTCTACTTCCTCGAGGGGCGAGATGCTATCGTCCCACATCGCTAACTGCTCAATTTTTCCGGCTCCTCTCAGCTGGTAGCGATAGTAATTTACCTGCATTTCGTTGTCGGTGACTGCTGCTCCCGCAATAACACACTGATAGCTTTGCGGCGTTCGGGATGCGGCAATGAGTGCCGCATAGCCGCCATAAGACCAGCCAAACATGGCGACATTGTCCGGGGTCGTTAATCCCTCCTTGATCAGGTAGGCCACTCCATCGTCCTTGTCGTCCTGCATCTTGTAGCCGCCTTGACCGCCATTATTAAAGGCAATCTGATAGTAGCGTTGGCCATAGCCTCTGGAGCCTCGATACTGAGGCTGAAGCACAAGGTAGCCATTATTGGCCAGCAGCTGCGCCCACTCATCGAAAAGAATAGTCTCCCTGACGAAAGGACCACCGTGGGGAAGCACTACAAGTGGGAAGGGCGGTTCACCATTGGGTACCGTCAGATATCCCGGGACTGATTCACCATCTCGCGCCGGATAAGTCACATAGCGCACATCAGCCAGATTTTCCGCCTCCAGATAGGGCCGCTGACTACCGATCAGTTGGAGCTTGCCTTTGTGTAGCAAATAGTGCGTACCGGGATCTCTGGGCCCAACATTTCGAATGGTCATCGAATTCCCATCTCGCGAGCGGCTTGTGATGGTGCCGTAATGGGCGTTGGGTATCAGCTGCTCTAACTGTTGGTGCAATGCGCCTTCTTGAGCATCGAAGAACTCGCCACGTATCTTATCCTTGCAGTAGCCTACGCCCGTAATCACGTCGCTATGGGTCCAGGGATTGCTGTGATATTTCACGCCGCAAATATCAACGTCTTTACGCTGATAGAGAAGTTCCTGAAACTGCTTTTTTGCTGCGTTAAATGACCAAAGTCCGGTTGTGTCTGAGCCATTATTTGCGCTGACGATAAAATTTCCGGGCACTTCAGGGTCGGGGCCGTATACCGTGAAATCCTCGAAACTGTCCTCACTCTGTCGATAGAACTCGAGCCAGTCTTTTTCTCCGGGTTCACGCCAGTACCAAATGAACTCACCGGAATTGATATCAAAGCCACGGGCTAGGATGGGATTGCCCGCTGCATCGAAATCGATATTGCCCAAGGATATCTTTCCGCGGACCAATAACTTTTTGGAACCCCGGTTTAGGTCGAACTCCCAGTACGCTCTAGGTCGGAACGCGGCCTGCACCTTTGCCCCGACCCCGTCTTTTCCACCCTCGGAAAAAGAAATAAGAATTTTGCCAGGCTTGTCAGGTAGTACGCTAACGATGAATGGATCACGCTCATCAAAGGCTTCCAGCTCTTTTTTCTTCACGTCTACCAAGGCGATACGGTACTCGTAGATCCCCTCGTTGAAGCCGTCAATTTGTTTGCGGACTTGTTGCCGCGCGCGAAAAACAAGGCTGTTGTCGTCAACCCAGGAAAAGCTCGTAATTTCCATTGGATTGGCATTAACCCTGAAGGGTTCCTCGGTCAGATCATCGGTATTGAATATTTCAATGACCGGATTTTCACCCCGCGCGGGGATTTTCATCATGCCCAAATAAGCCCCTGTGGGGGAGAGCTCCACATTGCTGATGGCGGAGCGTCTGGCCCAGTAATCGAGGGGGTAGGGGTCGGCAAGCGATAAAGGACTGCCAAGGAGGGCGACCAGTAACAGGGTAAGAAGTCTCATGAGACCAGATCCTTGTGGATTACGTTATCAACTAAAAAGAAAAAAAAGGCGTGCATGGCACGCCCTTTTGATGAGTTGGCTCCTGATCAGCTACCACCGCCAAATCGATAGGACGCATCGAGGAAGAAGACCCGTCCCTGCAGATCGTAACCATACCCGATGGGTGTGTTGCTGTAGGACAGTACTTCTGATCCATCAACCACGGGGGGCTTCTCATCGAAAACGTTTCGGATGCCCGCGCCCAAGCTCCAGGTATCCGCGCGATAGAAGAGCGAGGTGCTGTGGCGGAAGTAATCCTCTGCCCTTGCGTAGTCACGGCACAAGACATCGTCCGGTGGACCAAGGCAGGTATCAGAAAGCCCTGCAATGGAGTCAAAGTCATCAACTGAGTCTGGATCCTGATTCACGTCGTCGGTGAAACGAGTTTCCCACGTGAAGGCCCAACGATCCCATTCAAAGCGCAGCGCCATTTGTGCGCGCCACTCGGGGAAGCCCCACTCGCCCTTGTAACCTTCCTCATCAACACTGCCGTCTCCATTGGTAAATCGAGTAGAGCGTTCCACCAGTTTTGTGGCGGTGATGTTAAGGCTCATGTCAATTGGCACGCCGATATTGATCTGGTCCTTGAAGAAGAGGTTGTAATCGATACCTCGATAGGTCTCTTTGTCACGGTTAATAAAGCCGAGATCCATAAACACGATTTCAGGATTGGTTGGATCGCTAAAGTCCCGGGTAATACGGTCACAGAAAACGCTGGCACCCGTACCGGCTTCATCAAAATAACAGTCGCCGATAATAAATCCGGTGCTGGGCTCAATCACGGTATTGGTGATCTCGATCTCGGAGAAAGTCATGCCAAAGGAGAGATCAAACTTGTTGCTGAAATCCTGCTCGTAGGCAAACCCTACAGTCCAGGATTCTGACTCTTCGGGATCAAGCTCAAGAGAGCCACCCTGTTGCACTTCTACACTGAAGGTATTGAATCCGCCGTTGTTGGCGAGGGTTGGATCAACACCTGTTGCCCGACAGTTATCGAGGACCAGTTGATCCCTCTTGTCGTTAGCCGGGTTGTATTCCCCGGTCAGGTTGTCAAGCGCTTCCTCTGGGATGTAGCAGGGGTCACCGACGTTCAGGAAGCCTGTAGACCCTGCAAGGAACAGTTCTCTTAAGTTGGGCGCGCGGAATGCTGTGCCCCAGGTACCTCTAATTAGCAGTGAATCGGCAGGGCGCCAGCCAAGTTTGATCGACTCGGTGGTGTTGTCGCCGTAGTACTCATCATCGGTAAAACGGGCCGACAGGTTGAGGTTTAATTCCCGAGCCAGGGGAAGGTTAGCGAGGATTGGAATTTCCGTCTCAACAAAAAACTCGCTTATGTCCCTTGAGCCACGCGCACCTTTGTCCGAGAAGAATCCCCAGAACAAGCCTTCTGCGGCAACGGCATCCGGAATCGATTTGATTTCGTCCTTGCGGAATTCAACGCCCAGGCCAAGAGCGACGCCACCCGCGGGCAGTTCAAACAGGTCTCCGGTCGCGTAGGCTGAAACGATGGTTTGCTCGTACTCGGTGTCAAAATCCCGGGTGTCAAACAGATAATCCCGCTCGGCCTGTGAGCCGAAATCCCCGACAACCTGACCGACTGGGTAGAGAGAAGGGGCGTACATGTTGACAGGGACACAGCCTGCTGCCGCATCCTCGCGCAGTGGTGCACCCAAATCATTTTCACAGGGCGTGCTGGTAGAGCTGTAGTAGCCCAATGCGTATTCGAGTCGATCCTCTCGTACTCCAAAGCGACGAGATTCGCCCTCTGAGAGCGAGTAGCTTACGTAGGCATCGAAGGACCAATCATCCAGTGTGCCAATATTCAGGAAAGGCATATCACCTCTAACGCCGAATACAGCTCGCATTTGGGTTTGCTCAGTTTCTACCCGGTTACGATCACCGCGCACCGAGACGATGGGAATGGTCGAGACAGGTCCCAAGGCACCCGGATACAGATTCACGATGCCAAAGTCACGGAATTGAGCCGGCGTTAGGCCATAGACATTCGCAATGCCTGCGGCGATGCTTGGGTTATCTAAATAGGCCCCAGCAGCGAGACCACAATCGACCCCGTCAGGCTGGTTCGGGTTACATAGATTGAACGGGTTGTTTGCTGGGACTGTTGGGAACAGCTGACCCTCACCACTCTTGGATTCCGACTCAAAGTAGGAGTAGTTTGCTTCGAAGTACGGCGTAATGTTGGCCTCGCCTTCGAAGGTGTATTCGCCGTACGCCATAATGTTGTAGCGGGTGGTCTTCGGAAAGAGATCGGCGTCCAGACTGGCGGGTTTGCCGTTGAAGTCGTATTGAAGGAGATCAATATCTCCCACGCCGTCACCGTTTCCATCAGCCGCTAAGCCGGTATAGGGGTCGCCTGATTCACTAAAGTTACCCCAGCCGCCGTTCGAGTAGCCCGGGGTGTAGTAAATAGAGCCCATATCGATCGCGGGGATAAACGTTCGTGCTGCGACAGACTGGAATGCACAGTTACCGTAAGAGGGGTACCCAATCGACGCATAGAATTGATCTTCAGTCCGGATGTTGCCGTTCTGATCAATCTCTACGTTGCTGGTGCAGTCGCCAGTCCATTCCCGATCTCCAAGCGCCGCTTTGGTTGTCTCGACGTATTCACCACCGATACCAAAGACCCCTCGGTCCGTGTTGAAGCCCCATGCAGCAGAGACGGTTGTGTCTGCGCCGCCGGACTGCTCGGGCTGGTTGGTGAACAGTTCAAGCTCAAAGCCATCAAAGTCTTTGCGGAGGATGGCATTTACAACCCCTGCAATCGCGTCGGAACCGTAAACCGACGACGCGCCGTCCAATACGATGTCATATCGCTCAACCAGTGATCGCGGGAGCAGGTTCAGGTTGGGAGCCGCGGGAGCACCCTCGACACCGGATGGAGAGACCCGGCGGCCGTTTACGAGGATCAGGTTTCGCTGAGCGCCCAGGCCACGAAGATCGACGGTAGATGCCGCAGGACCATTGTCCAGCACAAACCCCTGGAATGTTAGGTCAATTTGCTGGCCTGTCGAAGCGGTAGAGCCTTGCAAAATGTCGGCGGCGTCTATCAAGCCCACTTCTTTTGAGAACTCGGTGGTAATGACCTGAAGCGGGGCTATGCTGGAGAAGGTGTCTCGCTTCAGGCGAGAGCCGGTCACCACGATTTCTTCAACGGGAGCTTCCGCAGCAGCGGGTGAGTTGGTCTCGGCAGCTGCTTCAACGGCAGTGCTGTCAATGGTGTCGTCCTGCGCATTGGCACTGAGGGCGAAGCCCAATAGAGCCGCGCGGACAGACCAGCGTAAAACTGAGGTTTTTTTTACAAGTGCCATGGGAAAAGGCCCCCTAGAGTAGACAAATTGTTTTCGTGGTTTTTATGCTACCGTTCGATCTCCAATGGTAGCCGTGCCCTTTGTGGTTTCAGGCGGGCAATTCACAAGAAACACCCGGCGATCGATACCAAAAAGGCTCTATTACCCCTGATGATGCGGATACAGACGGCCATGTCAACGAAAATTTCATCAAATGGGACCAAAATTCAGGGTGTTACGTGCAAAAAAGGTGCGCCTGCTCTCCGCGATGGTAGGTGGCGACAGGGGCGGGCTCTGATGTGAAGTGGGACCATGTTGATCAGCAGGTTTGTTCGGTGGCTCGCGCTTTGTCAGTTGTTGGAGAACGCTGGACCTTGCTCATCGTTCGTGACGCCTTTAAGGGCACACGCCGGTTCGATGAGTTTTATCGCAATCTGGGCGTAACCCGGCACAGGCTTACAGAGCGCCTGAATGGACTGGTGGACTCCGGGGTAATGACCAAAGTCCCCTATAGCGAGCGTCCGGTCCGCTATGAGTACCGCCTAACACGAAAGGGTTTGGCGCTGTACCCGGTTCTGCTGACGCTGAGTCACTGGGGCGATGAATGGCTCGCAGGTCCCGAGGGTGCGCCCACTGATTACCGGCACACCCGCTGTGGCAAGCTTACGCAGCCGCAGGTTACGTGCGCTGAATGCGGTGATCTCCTGAGGCCCGAAGAAGTGTCGGCCCGTCACGGCAAGGTGTTGGAGGCGTTCACCCATGCTTGCCGTGAACGAAATGAACCTATCCCGTCGGAGGCGGCGCTACCGGCCGCTGCCGCGGAGTTTAACCGCTTATGGCGGGCGGATAATGTAGAGGAACAACCATGAATCAGTCGGCTAATCAGCTAATTATGAACGCCCCAGAGGGTGGTTCTCACGAAATCGTCGTTGAGAGGACTGTTGAGGAAGAGCAGATTTTTAGAAAACAGCGTCTTGCTGCCGCCCTCCGCATCTTCGGTAAATTTGGGTTTGATGAGGGTGTTGCAGGGCATATCACCGTTCGCGATCCCTTGGATCCCGAGACTTTTTGGGTCAATCCCATGGGGCGCTCATTCAAGCTCATGCGGACTTCCGATTTGATTCGGGTGAGTCATCAGGGTGAGGTGGTCGAGGGGCAGGGGCTGTTAAACGGTGCCGCCTTTACTATCCATAGCCACATCCACCAGTTGCGCCCAGAGGTGATGGCCGCGGCCCATGCACACTCGGTCTACGGTAAAACCTGGTCATCTCTGGGGCGCCTGCTGGATCCAATTACTCAGGACGCCTGCGCGTTCTACAACGACCATACCTTATTGGATAGTTATACTGGGGTTGTTGTGGATATGGCTGAGGGAGAGGCCTTGGCGAGAACTCTCGGTTCCAAAAAGGCCATACTCTTACAAAATCACGGGCATCTCACCGTGGGTGCCACGGTTGAAGAGGCATGCTGGTGGTATGTGACCATGGAGCGTTCCTGTCAGGCCCAGTTGATGGCCGAGGCAGCGGGATCGCCAGTTTCCATCCCTCACGAGATGGCGCTACATACCGCCGGCCAGGTTGGCACCGAGCTCGCTGGACATTTCAGCGCCCAGCCTTTATTCGACGTAATTTTGGCAGAGCAACCGGATCTGCTCGATTGATCCGCCGCGGTTCACCCGGTTGATGTCTCGGCTGAAGAGAGTGATGGCGAAGCGCTAGTCGTAGAACTCGGTCCACGTCTTGATGGTCTGATAGCCCGATGAGCCTGTTGAATACACCACGCCACCGGGATGGCCTCCGCCAGAAATCTTGGTTAGTAACTGCGATGAAGACCCAAAAATGGTGATGAAATTTTTAAATGCCGTGTAATTGGCGGCAATTTGATTTGATCCCGGGCCTGACAGGACTAGGTCAGAGCCTCCCGCGAGTCCACCGGATTGGTGGCAGCTCAAATAGCACGTGGGATAGACAAGAGGATGCATCTCGGCCTCGAAAAAAGCCTTGGCTTCCGCCTCCGGGTCCGGCGGCGGCTCAGTACCTCCGCCACCACCTGTGCCGCTATCCCCTTTGTCGACAACGTCACCTATTCCTCTTACTCCTTGAACCGAATTAAGCAGTTCGGCGGCGCGGGATTGGGGATCGGCCGATGCGGTCACTGCCGCCAGCCCCATTAAGACGCTTATACACAGACCGGCTAGTCGCGGTCCCACGCTCTGTCCCACCTCGCTCCCTGCTTGCCAGCGCGTTGTAGAGATGACGGAGTTCAAAGTCCTTGCTCCAATACATGGCCTGTCATCACTACACGCTAACGGTTTTCGAGCGATTTGGGAAACTTTTTAGTAGGGTAAAAAAGACAGCTGCTTCAATGATTAGAAGAACCCCATATAAGGCCTTCACTTGGGCGTCAGCATCTTCGATCGCCCAGCGAGACTCGAGGACCCGATACGTTAACCACGCGAGCCCCATGCCGAGCAGATAGGCCGCTTGTTTCGCAATATCGAGGGTTTTCAGTTGTTCCTCACTCGAGATCAGCAGTGTTTCAAAACGAACCAAGTAGCTGCCAAAAGCAAAAGACAGTTGATAGCCGAGGTAAATAAAAAGGGCAAGTCTCTGTCCGCTTTCCATGGTGAGGACTGCTATAACGCCCGACAAAATTGCTGCTTCAACAAGCACTGAAAGCCTGAAGAACCACAATCGAGTGAACAGGCGGTGATACTGAGTGGCAATTAGAAGCGTTGCGATCGCGAGGCCGATGCCCCCGGCTGAGAATGTACTGGGATCAAGAGGTGCATAGAGAGTAAAGACTGATCCTATGCTTAGACCCAGAAACAGAGAATTGAAGAATTTGTAGCTGACAAACCACGGGAAAGAAAACCCGGGCCCTTCTGCGTCCTCTAACAGCACCTCAGTAGTCAACCCCTTTTCTGGCGGCGATGCCTTCCCGGTAGGCGTGGGCAATTTCCTTCA
>CAJXMD010000024.1 GCA_913056165.1 uncultured Halieaceae bacterium | reverse complement strand
ACCAAATAAATAAAGCCATCCTCGTCGAAATACCCAATATCGCCTGTATGCAACCAGCCGTCGACAATAGTTTCGGCTGTCGCCTCAGGCCTGTTCAAATAACCCTTGATCACTGGGGTACCGCGTACGCATATTTCACCGACCTCACCCGGTGCTTTCAGTTCACCAGCTTCGCCTACGCAGCGGCCTTCAAGTACCGGCACCAAAGGTCCTGCGCTTGAGGGGCGCTCCAAAAAAATATCCCCCGCAATATAACTAATGATTCCGCAAACCTCGGTCATGCCATAGCCCTGAGTCGGCTTGGCTCGCTGCGTTACCTCAGCCACTTTGCCCACAAGATCCGGCTGCATCGCCGCACCGCCGCCCCCCATAGCGCTCAAGCTGCTAAGGTCATAATTATCTCTATCGGGGTGGGACAGAATTTCGCGGGTCATCATGGGTACGGCACTCATGGTGGTCACTTTCTCCGCCTCGATGAGTCGCATGGCCTCCTCGGTGTCCCACTTATACATGAGGATAAACTTACCTCCAGCAACGCTGCCTCCCTGAAGGATGCAGTTATTGGCAGTGACGTGAAACAAGGGCGTAGCAATAAGGGCTGTCGGCGCAGGGGCACTCACGGCAGACTCGGGTTTCTCCCCGAGCTCCATAGCCCGTGCCGTCGCATAAATCGAGCCCATGGCTGCAACACTCAAGACGTTTGCAACGCAGCCTCGATGGGTTAATTGCGCCCCCTTTGGACGCCCGGTGGTCCCCGAGGTATAGAAAATACAGGCGTCCGAATCAGGATCAATAGAGACGCTTGGCAACTCGCCAGGCTCCGCTGTCGCCTCTCGCCAGTCAGTGCCTGCTACTGGGCTTTCTGGGGTTCGGACCGTCACAACCGAGATGTCCCGAAATTCATCACGAATGGAGGCGAAGGTCTCCAGACGACGATCGTCTGCAATAAGCAGACGTGGTTTTGAATCATTCAGCGCATAGGCCATCTCATCCGCAACCCACCATGCATTCATCCCGACGACAGTCGCCCCAACCGCGTTGATTGCCCAATGAGCGAGCATCCACTCGGGATAATTTCTCATGGAAATGGCGACACGATCACCGGGTTGAATTCCCTGACGCTGCAACCAGCAAGCGAAGGCTGCCACTTCTTCGGAGGCCTGCGCATAGGTCCGCCGCTCCTCGCCGTAAATGAGGTACTCCGCATCGCCGTAGCCTGCTGCCAGCCGCCACAAATCAGTCAGGGTGGCTGGCGCATTGACGTAACCAAGAAGGGATTGGCTGCCAACCTCTACTTGCCCCACCTCCAACAGAGTCCCGGAAGCAGTTACCATCGCTCTCGCTTCATTGAAGTGGTTGATCCGAGTCATTCTATCTCCGTTATGGCACCGTCAGCGTGCTTAACCCTTGCGGTCTCTCGGTGCTTATAGATTCTTGCCTTGAGGAGCATAACCACAGCATACTCTAGGTTCAAATTTTTTTACTGCAAGTATGTCGGCACGACGGAAAGCCTGGGACAAAACGGTAAACAGAAACGGGATATGGTTTTTGATGGATACACAAACGCTTGACACCACTCGTCTCAGAGACTGGCTAAGTGAACAAGTCGGGGATTTTGAGGGGCCGATTACCGCCGAGAAATTCCCCGGTGGACAGTCAAATCCGACCTTTAAATTGACGGCCGGGGACACGCAGTACGTTTTGCGTCGCAAGCCGCCAGGTGCCTTGCTCGCCTCGGCACACGCTGTTGATCGGGAATTCAGAGTAATTTCTTCGCTACAGAACACCGATGTCCCTGTTCCAAAGTCGATCGCCCTTTGCGAGGACGAGACCATTATCGGTTCCATGTTCTACGTGATGGAGTACCTGGAGGGGCGCGTTTTCTGGGATCCCGCTATACCGGAGGTTGGGAATGCCGAGCGTGGAGCAATCTACGACGACATGAATCGCGTCTTGGCATGCTTGCATGAAGTCGACGTCTCCGCGGCTGGACTAACCGACTATGGTCGTCCTGGAAATTACTTCGAGAGACAGGTGAGTCGATGGACAAAGCAATATCGAGCCTCGGAAACCGAGACCATTGATGCCATGGAAAAACTGATTGCGTGGCTCCCTGAGAACATGCCGACGGACGATGGCAAGATTTCTCTAGTGCACGGTGATTACCGACTCGACAACCTTATGTTCCACCCAACCGAATCGCGAATCATCGCGGTTCTAGACTGGGAGCTTTCGACCCTGGGCAACCCTATCGCTGACCTCGCCTATCAGGTGATGGCATGGCAACTCCCTCCTACTGGCGGGGTTACAGGGATGGCAGGGGTAGACAGAAAGGCACTGCAGATACCCACAGACAACGAGTACATACAGGCCTACTGCGAGAGGACCGGAAGAGACGAGATAAAAAACTGGAGTTTCTACCTCGTTTTCTGTTTCTTCCGCCTGGCGGCCATTCTCCAAGGGGTCAAAAAACGAGGCCTGGATGGTAACGCCTCGAGTGCCGAAGCGGTTGAACGCGGCAAGCTAATGACGCCCCTCGCCGAGCTCGGACTGAGCTTTATAAAATAGAATCACTCATCAGTGAGTGACTCGCGACGGGCTTCCCGCCGCAGACCCGCGCTTTGACGTCCCGCGTTTTCCGCTGGTTCCTCGCTGTGTCGTTACACGTTTTGAAGGGCTGGCCGGCGAAGTCTTCTTTCGGTTCTCGGCCTTCGCCCCATCCGTATCCGTTTTTGAACTTGCCTTCAGCACCTCCAGCTGCTGCTTGGTTGGCGGTGGCCTGCGTCGGGAGGAGCGTGGGCGACGATACTTCCGTGCGTCTGGGCGCAGATCACCGTACTCAAACCGATACAAAATTTCCTCGAGGGTGCGCGAAATTACAGTACAGCGCCTTATTGCCTCAACTTTTTCATAGCAAGCCCGCTGCCCATGCTCGACGATTTCAAGCAGCTGCTTGTCATCAATATGAGAGAGGAGTTTTACTGGATTTGCCATCCGGAAACTGGGAATGATGTTGATGTCACCGGTATATTCCTGGTCCATGAGGGCGTGAAGACCGTGCATCATCATATTGAAACGGGGCCAACTATCCCCCTGTCGCTGAGCAATACCTCGGTAAAAGTTTAGGACTTCACGCCCAAGCCCCACACCAAAGGTACCGGCAGCTTTCGAGAGTGGATGTCTGTCCTCATCTTTTGATAAAAACGCCGTGGCGATGGGATTCACCATGCTCACAATGTGATGATTGGTGCCGAATAATCTAGAAAGACGCTTGGCCGGAAGGTCGTCCGCCACAGATCCATCGACCCACCGCCGCCCTGGCAGGTAGGGCTGAGCTTCTCCGTGCACATTCTTCGCCATAAGCATGACAGGAGGAAAGACGCCCGGCACTGCGCACGATGCCATCACGGCAGAGCGAATGTACACATTCGGCGACGCAACAGCATTCAACAATCGGGATCGCTGGTGTGGCTCGGCGGGCGCCACCGTAATGCTTACCTGCCTACCGGTCTTGGCGTACGCCTCCTGAAACGTCATATCAGGCACCAGACGATCAACCAACGCCTCGAGGTCTTCAAGGCTAATATGTGAGCCGCCCCCAAGCATACGACGAAAGAAGCTGGCCTCACGATCCGCCTCCCTGTGAAGCAAGGTTGGATCCTGAAGTGTCAGCAACTCGTCGTCATTAAGACAAGCCAGCACTCCGGCCACCAGGGCACCCGCGCTGGACCCCGAAATAACCCTTGGCAGCAGGCCTTGTTGGGCAAGCACGTTGACCACCCCCAGGTGCAGGAAGCCCAGAATACCTCCACCACTTAGCATTAGCGCAGATCGGCCGAAGCAGATATTCGCCCGATAAAAGAACTCTATTTTTTGCTGGATCGGAATAATGTCGTCATCCAACTCCGCCAGCAGACGAAGAGATGAATCTATCTCGTCGATATATTCCTCAATAAGATGCTTTGTCCCGCATTTGGCCATGCGGTAGAGAACGCTCTTCCCCATACCTCCCATGTTCCCGTGGATGCCCTCATTGAGAGCAAAAAGGAGGCCTTGATAGTCTTTGCTTTTTCGCAGCGCCTTCAATCGATCCAGCCGCAGCCGTATTTGTGCATAATCGTAAAGGTCTGTCTCTTCCTCACCTCGCCAGTGATCCATGCCGCTGAGGGTGTCGTGTTCGGCGGCGATCTCGAACCAGCGCTCGTAACTCTCTGCGGCGTTTAAACGTGCATCAAGATTGCGCATCTTACGTTTGTTGCCCACAAATACCTCGGTTGGCAGAACGTTTAGAGGGGTTAGTATACCCGCTGGATGATGATAGAGACGAATTGCATACAGGATTGATTCCCGAGCTGAATTCACCTCATTTTAAATTTAATAACAATAACTTGGAGCACGTATGGCGAGTGATTTCGTAGGTTATTTAGGTTTATTGGCAAGTGTTTTTTTACTTATTTGGCTGGCCCTGCGAGGCGTTGACATTGTGTTTGCTGCGCTTTTGAGCGCCGTTGTCATTATCGCCACCAATCAGCTTCCACTGGCAAACGCCCTTCTCGATGGTTTCACTCTGGGAAAACTGGGCGCTTTCACTTTCGCCGGCAAGTTCTTTTTGCTCTTCACAGCAGGCGCTATTTTCGGCCGGGTCATGGGTGACTCCGGCGCAGCCGCCTCTGTCGCCACCGCACTGATCAACCGCATGGGGGCCGAGCGAGCCCTGACGGTGACTACCCTCGCCTGTGCCTTGCTCACTTATGGAGGCGTCGTGGTTTTCGTTGTGATTTTTGCTATGTATCCCCTTGGGCTGCAGCTACTCAAAGAGGCAAATATCCCGAAACGTCTTTTCTGTGCCGCTCTGGCTCTTGGCGCAGGCACCTTTACCCTGACCGCGCTGCCAGGAACGCCATCGATACAAAATGTCATATCTGCAACCGCGCTGAACACCAGTCTCTTTGCAGCGCCCTGGCTGGGGGTGATTGGAGGTATGACTATGTTCTCTCTCGGCCTCTGGTATCTCGAGCGTCAGAGACGCCAGGCAGCCCAGAATGGTGAGGGGTTCGAGCCCGGCCCACGTGACCAACTCATTGATACTGACATTGGGGCTTTACCCCACTGGCTCCTCGCCCTCTTTCCGCTTGTGGTCGTCTTATCCATTATCATGCTGCCTCGAGCCATCGTCGCTGCAAACATATCAGTGGAAGGCAGCTTTGGTGAGGCCCTTGCATTTGCAAACAGCCAACCCGTCCTTTGGCCGAGCATTGCACTGGCTATTGGCAGCACGCTCGCGGTCTCTCTATTTTCTCGAGTTCGGTCCTCAGCGTTGAACGTCATGGGCCAAGGAACCCAGGATGCCATTCTCCCACTCATAAACACCGCCGCCGTAATTGGCTTCGCCGGTGTTGTCACACAGACCGCAGGTTTTAAAGCGTTCCTTGGCTTGGCGGTCGGCTCTGGATTGCCGCCACTACTTAGCGTGTTCGGATCTATTAGCTTGATCTCGGCAATTACCGGTTCTGCATCAGGGGGACTACAGATATTCATGCAGACCTTGGCGCCTACCTATCTTGAGATGGGCGTAGAGCCCGATGTGCTACATCGAATTGCAACCATAGCGAGCGGAGGATTCGACTCCCTACCACATTGCGGTGCTGTGGTAGCAATGCTCACCATCACCCAGTTGACTCACAAACAAGCTTATCGTGACGTCGGCGTTATCACCGTGCTCATACCAGTGGTAGCGACGATGGTGACCATCGCAGCCGCGGCCTTGGGCGTTCGCTAGGGTTTACACATCACGATTGCGATAGGCTTCCATTAGGTGACGCTTGTATAGTTTGCCATTGTCCATTCGGGGCAACTCCTCGATAAAGTCCAGCCTCTTGGGAACTTTAAGATTTGATAAGCGCTCTTTCAGCCAATCGATAAGGTCTGCCGCTAGTTCATCTGAAACTTGAGACCAGTCGGCGGGCTGAACAACCGCCTGTACGATCTCACCAAATTCATCATCAGGCACACCAAAAACTGCCACATCAGCAACTCGCTCGTGCCCGATCAGCACATTTTCTATCTCCGCGGGATATACGTTGACCCCACCGGTGATAATGGTGAAGTTACGGCGATCCGTGAGGAATAAATACCCATCCTCATCCAAGTAGCCCACATCACCGATCGTAGTCCAGCCGTCTTTGTTGTAGACCTCCGAGGTCTTTTCGGGCTCGTTATGGTATTCGAAGGGCGTGTGGATCTCCGAAAACCAAATGGTACCGACTTCACCCGCTGGCAATTCACGCCCCTCCTCATCCAAAACATGGGGTACGCCGAATAGGGGTTTACCGACGGATCCTTTGTGCAACAGCCAGTCGTTGGAATCAATTAGCGTAAACCCGGCACCCTCGCTAGAAGAGTAGTACTCGATGATGATGGGGCCCCACCACTCAATCATTTTTTCCTTTACGTCGATGGGGCAAGGCGCGGCAGCGTGAAGCACCACCTGCATTGATGACAGGTCGAATCGGCTCCGGGTTTCCTCATCAAGTTTGAGCATCCTGACAAACATGATGGGCACCCACTGACTGTGAGTGATTCGATGCTGTTCAATGAGCTCCAGGGCCCTGACAGCGTCAAACTTCTCCATCACAACAGATGTCCCTCCGGAGTCCAGAACAACCATGTTGTAGTGCAGGGGTGCTGCGTGATACAGCGGGGCTGGCGATAAATAGGTGGTTTCAGGACCGAATCCAAATGCAGCGCCTATTGACCCCGTGAGCCCAAGCGGAGCATCCCATTGATCGGTGTGGGGTGGTATAAAAATGCCCTTGGGTTTCCCGGTCGTGCCCGAGGAATAGAGCATTGGCGCTCCCATGCACTGATCGTCTATTGGCGAAGTGGGCAGTAGATCCACGGTTTCCTCAAACGACTCGAAGCCCGGCTGCACGCCTCCCACCATATAAAAATGGCTCACACCCGGCGCTGCAGAAACCATCGTCTGTGCAACCTCCGCGAGACACGCCGAAGCAATGAACAACTTGGCTCCGCAATTCTCAAGTATGTAGGCTGTCTCGTCTTGTTTGAGATGCGTGCTAATGGGAGTGAAAATGACTCCGGCACGCATTGCCCCCCCAACAACCTCTAGAAATTCCCGACAGTTCACCAGCATCATCGCAACGTGATCACCGGGTGCCACTCCACACAGGCGAAATAATTGCGCTATCTGATTACTGCGATCATTAAGCTCACCATAGGTCACGATTTCTCCCGAATTCGCCAGAATGAACGCAGGCTTGTTCGGGGTTTCGGCTGCAGTCACAGACAGATGTGGCATTGGGCATTCCTTACGGTTAGGTGTTTATAATTGTTTGGCGAAACGACGGATTAACTTAATGACCACGGTCTCTATGTTTATCATTAAATCAGATGCAAAATCGAGAATGCAGTGTGAATCTGTCCCCTCTCAGAGCGCCCCACAAGGGCCTTTCAAAAACATAATACCGCTGTTTTAAGGTACTCTGCACTCAGAGGATCAAACGACCCATTCGAACCGCTGACTGGATATTGAGAGATGGAATTGTCCAAAGATGCATCTCCAGCGCTGTGGAGAGAAGCAATACGCTGCGGGGACTATCAATCCCCGACAAGCGGCTTAGCGGGCGGGTTCTTACAGGGAAACCTGGTGATCGTGCCGAACTCGTTCGCCGACGCGTTCGAAGGCTTCTGTCGAGCAAACCCAAAGCCCTGCCCACTGCTTGCTAGGAGCTCAACCCCGGGGAATCCCAGCATGCCCTCACTTGGACTCAACATTGACATAAGAACCGATTTGCCCCGTTATCGCTGCTGGAGGAATGGAGCTCTGGAGGCGGAGACACCTTCATTAAAGGACTACTGGGAACCGGAGGATGTGGCTTTCGTTCTCGGCTGCTCATTTTCATTCGATGAAGCCCTAGTCGCGGCGGGCATTGAGCTCCGGCACCTGACGCAAAATACTAATATTCCGATGTACCGCACCTCCATCCCGTGTTTTGAAGTGGGCCCTTTCAAGGGAAACATGGTGGTCAGCATGCGTCCCATGCTGCCCGAGGACGCTGTTGTGGCCACGAGAATAAGTGGTGACTATACAGAAGCGCACGGATCCCCGGTCCATTCTGGAGACCCCCTTGCGATAGGCATAGCTGATCTGGAGCAACCAGATTTCGGGGACCCCGTTTCACTCAAGCCGAACGAGGTTCCAATCTTCTGGGCCTGCGGTGTGACACCTCAGGTGGTGTTGGAAAATGCGAAGCTACCGAGGGCATTCACCCATGCACCGGGTCATATGCTCATTACAGATATCACTCACGAGGACTTTCATGAAATCGGTAAAGCAAGTCGTCAGCCGTAGAAGCCGCAAATCAAAAGCAGTAACGACAACAAAGAAGCCACTGCTTAATTGTGATCTTGGCGAGAGCTTTGGCCCCTGGCATATGGGCCATGACGAAGAGATCATGAGCCTGATTGATTGCGCCAACATTGCCTGTGGATTCCACGCTGGCGATCCGAGCGTCATGCGCAAAACACTGATGCTTGCCAAGCGCCACAAAGTTGAAATCGGCGCGCACGTCGGATACCCGGATCTTCAAGGCTTCGGCCGTCGTTCAATGAATCTCCGTGGTCAGGAGTTAATCGACTGTATCCATTATCAAATGGGAGCTCTCGACGGTATAGCACGATCACATGGGGTTCGCCCGACCTACCTCAAACCCCACGGTGCACTCTACAACGACATGGTCGGTGATAGAGACCTCACCGAGACGATCATCAAAGCGGCCGCTACCTGGTTCCGCGGCGCTGATCTGGTTGTAATGGCGACTCCGACTGATAAGAAAACGGTACAAATGGGCATTGAATATGGCGTCTCGCTGCGCTTCGAGGCCTTCGCCGATCGGGGATACACGTCCTCGGGAACCCTTATCCCCCGCTGCGATCCAAAAGCCGTGCTTGGCGCTGACAAAGCCGTCGAGCAAGCCTTGGCCATATCCTCTCAACAGCTGCGCAGTCAGTCGGGAAAGCGACTGAAACTCGTCCCCGACACCATCTGTGTTCATGGCGATACCCCTGATGCCGTAGCCATTGCCAAAGCTATCCGAGAGGCCTTGGGATAGGGTCGGGCCAAATGAAGTTCTCCCACAGTCCTGCCGGTACTAATGGCGTTAACCTCAGACTGGAAGAGAGTCCAGGGGCTGGCACTACATCTATGCTACTGGCTCTGGAAGACCACCTTCGAAGCCATCCCAATCTTTTCATTTCGGACACTGTCATCGGCTATCGCTCACTGGTCGTATTCTTCTGCCCCGAGAGTGCCAATCGCTCTGCCCTGCTTGATGCTGTTGAGCGCTTTGATCCAGAGTCTTGTGACAACACGCGTGAGGGCCAACTGATAAGGCTTCCGGTTTGGTACTCACCAGAATCAGGACCCGACCTCGCGGAGGTCGCTGACTTGTGCGGGATATCGATTGACGAATTGGTCAGGCTTCACACGGCACCGATATACGACGCCGCGGCCACTGGCTTTGCGCCAGGCTTCTGCTATCTCGGACAGACGCCTGCTCGCTTGACCATTCCCCGGTTGCCAACTCCCCGGCGATTGGTGGCCGCGGGCAGTGTTGCCATTGCAGACAACCAGACCGCGGTGTACCCGACCGCATCGCCGGGCGGCTGGAGACTTTTGGGTCGCTGCCCTATCCCTCTCGTTTCGTTGGATTGGCCTATTCCAGTAAAGATTCAGGTTGGCGACCGAGTCCAGTTCTACCCCATAACACGACAGGAGTTTATGGAAATGGGGGGTATTCCTTGACCCATCTCGTGGTTAAGCAAGTAAGCACCGAAGCAACCATTCAGGATGGAGGCCGGTTTGGACACCTGCGACTGGGCTTTACCGAGGGAGGTGCAGCTGATCCATTATCGATGAAGCTAGCGAACCTGCTAGTTAACAATCTGCCCGAGACTGCGGGTATAGAGATCGCTTACGGTGGATTGGTTCTGGAGTCAGCATTGGACTGCTGGATTTCAGTGACGGGCGCCTCCTGCGATTTATTTGTGAATGATGTCCCGGTAGAAATGGCTTGTCGCCATACGATACGAACAGGTGATTTAATTCGGGTTGGCCAATGCCATCACGGTGTGTACAGCTTTCTGGCAATTTCGGGGGGAGTAGACTCACCAGCGGTTTTAGGGAGCAGAAGCACAGTAGCACGTGAGCACCTTGGGGGAATCTCAGGGCGGCCTCTCAGAAATGGCGATCGCATCCCCATCGATAAAAGCGCATTTTTTACCCCGAGGAGCTCGAATTTTCCCGAGCCAATTAGCGAAGGCTGTCTGCGCACAAACTACTCTCACCTAACCCTGCGTATTTTACCGGGGTTCGATTATGAGGATTTCGATCCAGCGGCAGTTAGTCAGCTGCTTTATTCAGACTTCAAAGTGACGGGTGCCTCAAATCGAATGGCGATCCAACTTAAAGGACCGGTGGTGAGCACAGGAATAACGCAAGTCTGGTCTGAGGGTACGTGCTATGGCTGCTTACAAATCCCTGGAAATGGTCAGCCGTTAGTGCTCTTGAACGACCGACAGACTATAGGGGGATATCCGAAGTTTGGGGCGATCACGCCGGCTGATTGCATTCGCCTCGCACAGTCGCGTCCGGGTTGCACGGTCAACTTTGAACTGGTGCCCCTTGAACAGGCGGAGCGCCTCCAATGGCTTTCATGTCACTATCAAGACACCCTCCTCTCCGCCTTGGGGGCTCTATGACAAACGAGATGCAGGCGATTGGCCTTGCCATCGAAACCTTATTGGTGTCAAAAAACCATCGAGGCATGGCCACACTGCGTCAGGCACTGGAGCCGGGCTCATACGCACGGGCTGCTGATCTGCTGAATCAAGTGACGGGCAATGTATTTATCATCACTGGATTTCCAGTCTCGGGCACCTTTGAAACCGACGGCCCACCGGGTGCGCTGGTCTTGCATGACTTCCTGCGAAGCAAAGGGGCTTCCCCATGGATTCTTGCGGAAGAAAACCTAGTAAATGGGTTAGGCCAGCGGGCCAACACACTCGTCTTGGACTCGACCAGCCAAGACAAGAATCTGGGCCACCTTCACACCTTTGCACCGGATCTCATTATCAGTATCGAGCGGCCCGGCGAGGCGGCTGACGGCCATTTCTACAACATCAAAGGCCATAATATTTCCGAACAATGCCTGTCCGTCGTGCCATTCCTGGAAGCAGCCGACTGCCCTCATATTGCAATTGGCGACGGCGGGAATGAGGTAGGCATGGGTAATGTCGTCACAGCGGCCCAACAACTCAATATCAACCCTTCAGTCGTGAAATGTGACGAGCTACTTGTTGCGGACGTCTCAAACTGGGGGGCCTACGCATTGGCTCTGCTAAGCGCATACTGCTGTGACCACAAGAATTTACCTAATATCAATCCGATCTCCCTGCTATCGTTCATCGCGGGTGTCGGCGGCGTCGACGGGGTCACAGGGCGACCAGAAGCAACCGAAGATGGACTGACAAACGATGAGACGGAACGACTTTTGCAGACCTTAATGAACTTGTTTACAAAGGACACCACCTAATGGCGATCGCCTTCCTAAATGGAGACTATCTTCCTCTGGAGGAGGCCAGAATTTCCCCGATGGACCGTGGTTTTTTATTCGGAGACGGCATCTACGAGGTAATTCCCAGCTACGGTGGGAGGCTGGTTGGCTTTGATCGGCATAAAGATCGATTGTGCGAGGGGCTTGGGGCGATTGGTTTGTCCATGCCGTTTTCACCGAAAAAACTCCATGAAATACTTACCAACCTGCTTAATCAAAATTCAGCCCTAAATAGTGAGGGCAACCTTGGGCTCTACCTCCAGATCACGCGCGGAGAGCAGCCACAGCGTAACCACAGGTTCCCGGATACGGTGACACACACCAGCTTTGCATTTCCATTTAGTATCCCAGCGCCCAAAACCGGCGACCCGGAACAGTCAGAAACCTTTCGTGTTATCACAAGACGGGACCTGCGCTGGAGTCGCTGCCATATCAAATCCGTATCACTACTTGGTAACGTGTTGCACATGATGGAGGGGGTTGCACAGAGCTGCGAGGAAATCTTGCTGTTCAACGATAACGACGAGCTTACCGAGGCCTCAACGAGTAATGTCTTTATTGTGAAAGACGGGGAAATATACACGCCTCCACTTGACCATCAGAAACTGGGCGGAATAACCAGAAACATGTTGATTGATATTTTGCGGGATCACGGGACTGTCCCATGCCACGAGATGGCGGTCAGCCGTGAGCAGGTCGCGACAGCAGATGAGGTTTGGTTGTCCAGCTCAACCAAGGAGCTATCGCCGGTTACTGAGATTGACGGCTGCAAGGTGGGATCTGGCGAACCGGGACCTGTTTGGTCGATGGCCCAGAGCTTACTCAATCTTCATCGCTTTGATTACTAGGGGCCCTCTTGACGAGACCCACTCACATTAACATCGATCTCGGCGCGCTCAGGCATAACGCTGTGCTGACACGCTCACTAGCGGGAAACCGAAAGGTGAGCGCCGCGGTTAAGGGCGACGCCTATGGTCACGGCATGACACAGTGTGCCCAGGTGTTGGCGGAGTATGCCAATGGTTTAGCCGTGGCGTTCTGCGAGGAGGCATCGCAACTGCTCGACGCGGGTTTTGACTGCACAATTAACATCCTAGAAGGCCCCTTCGATAAAGATGACGCGACGTTCATCGCAAATAATCGGCTTGAGACCGTCATTCACAGCCCGGCCCAATTGGACTTGCTAGTCTCAGCGGGATTACAGGCGGACAGTATGGTTTGGCTAAAAATCGATACCGGGATGCATCGCCTTGGACTAGCTGGAGCCGATCTCGAGACCCTGCTTCGCCAGCTAGAGCGATCGGGCCATCGTCGAACCGGATTAATGAGTCATCTCGGAGATGCCGAATCCCCGGAATCGCCCATGACTAAAATGCAAATACAGCGTTGGCGCGCCACCGTTGAAACCCACTCTTTGCCCACAAGCCTTCTAAATTCCGCTGGACTTCTTGAGTCTTTCGCGGTTTCCAGTGACTGGGTGCGCCCGGGCATTCTCCTCTACGGAGCTGGCGGTCAACCCGATAAGGCAGAGAAAAAATTCATTCCCGTTATGCAGTTAAAGTCGTCGGTCATGGCGATTCGACGAGTTCCCGCAGGAGAATTTGTTGGTTATGGTGGTCGATGGCAGGCCGAGAGGGAAAGCCGAGTGGCTACAGTCCCTGTCGGGTATGGTGATGGCTACCCCAGAACCGCCGCCAACGGCACGCCGGTCTTGATTTCGGGTCAACGCTGCCCCTTGGTCGGCCGCGTTTCGATGGACATGATAACAGTCGACGTCACTGACCATCCGTCAGTAGCGGTAGGAAGTTCGGTTGAGTTGTGGGGTCAGCACTTGCCCGTTAACGATGTGGCTGCGAAAGCGGATACCATTGGATACGAACTGTTAACACGCTTACCTGATCGAGCAGCCCGGCGGTGGATAACCTAATGAAATACGCAAGCTCTGCGCGCTGGAGGTTACGTGGTTGAATCAAGCCTATCTGCGGCTGAGGGCAGTCTGCTTGGCGCAATAGATTTGGGGAGCAATTCCTTTCACTTAATTATCGCCAGGGTGGAGCATGGGGAAATAAGACCTATACACACCCTCGGCGAGAGAGTGCAGCTTGGAGCTGGTTTCGAGAGAGGTCGCCTAGCAGAGGATGCCATGGCGAGAGGCCTAGATTGCTTGACCCGCTTCGCCCAGCTTTTGGAGAGCGTCGAGATTACCGGCATTCGAATCGTTGGCACCCATGCTCTCCGCCAAGCTAAAAACAGGCGTGAATTTACGGATGCAGCTGAAGCAGTGCTGGGCGCACCTATCGACGTGGTGTACGGCAGAGAAGAAGCCCGCCTCATTTACTTAGGGGTTGCTCACACTCTTGCAGATGACGAATCAAGCCGGCTTGTTGTCGATATTGGCGGAGGTAGTACCGAGTTCATCGTGGGTCAGCGATTTGAGCCTCAGCGGTTGGTAAGTCTTCAGCTGGGCTGTGTGAGTTACGCCCAGCAATTTTTTCCTGAGGGCGGCATCACCGCAAAAAACTTCAGGCAAGCCTACGAGCATGCCCTGCTCGAGGTTTCCCACATTCGAAAAAACTATCAATCCAAACATTGGAACGAGGCGGTGGGTGCCTCCGGTACTCTTCAAGCGATCGAACTATTGATCCAACACGCGGGCTGGCTGGAGAGCGGAATTGACAGAAAGTCTCTGGAAAAACTGAAGAAACGCTTGCTGGAATTTCGGCATGCCGATGATATTGACCTCGAAGGGCTGAGTGACAAGAGAAAACACGTCATTGCTTCAGGTGTTGCCATCACCATGGCTATATTCCACGGCTTGAAAATTGAAACCATGAGGACGTCGAAAGGCGCGCTGCGTGAGGGCGTTATTTACGATTTGGTCGGGCGGCTCACCCACGAAGACGTAAGAGAGCGCTCTATCGCCGCGATGGTGTCCCGATATGGATCGGACGAAGGTGCGGCTCAGTCCGTGAGCGATAGGGTCATCTGGCTTGCATCCAGCGTCGCGCGCTCATGGAACCTCAACGACCAACACATCGAGCTGGCGGCGTGGGCAGGTCGGTGTCATGAAATTGGTGTTGCCATTTCACAGAAACACCATCATCACCACTCTGCGTACCTCATACAGAATACGGACATGCCCGGCTTTTCTCAGGACGAACAAGAAATCATGGCCGTGCTGCTGCGAGGACAGCAAGGGAAACTGCCCTCAGAGTTGCTCGAAAATCTGCCAAAAAAGTTTCACGACTCTTTTGCAAGACTGACGGCTTTGTTGCGACTTGCAATCCTGTTCAAGTGGAGCGAATCGATTGAGTCTATCGACGATATTTCTATAGCGGCGGACAAAAAACGACTCATCATCTACGTCCCCTCGGGCTGGAGAAAAACCCATCCACTTACCCTTTGGGAGATAAAAAAATCCAAGACAACTATGTCGAAGCTGGGTGTCTCGGTCATCGTTCGTAACCAGCGTTGATTTGGTGGACGCAAAAAAAACCCTCCACAAAGGAGGGCTTTTTTGAAGTGGGGGCGGTTATCTCAGATTGCAGCTTCGAATTCCGGCAACGCCGTGAACAGGTCCGCAACCAAACCGTAGTCTGCAACTTGAAAAATCGGCGCATCCTCATCTTTATTGATCGCTACGATAATCTTGGAATCCTTCATACCCGCAAGATGCTGGATAGCGCCGGAAATGCCGACTGCGATGTACAGATCTGGGGCGACAATCTTTCCAGTTTGCCCTACTTGATAGTCATTCGGCACGAACCCGGCATCGACAGCGGCTCGGGAGGCACCGATGGCGGCACCCAGCTTGTCAGCGATACCCTCAAGCAACTGGAAGTTGTCTCCATTTTGCATACCGCGACCACCGGAGATAACAACAGACGCAGCAGTTAATTCTGGGCGGTCAGATTCAGCCACTTCTTCGCTTACAAAAGTGGAGAGCCCTGCGTCATGTACTGCGCCTACTGCTTCCACGGAGGCGCTTCCGCCCTCGGCAGCAACGGGGTCAAAGGCTGTTGTTCTGACAGTAATTACCTTTTTAGGGTCAGTCGATTGAACCGTGGCAATAACGTTACCTGCGTAGATGGGTCGCTTGAAGGTATCAGCACTCTCCACGGAAATAATGTCGGAAACTTGTGCCACGTTCATGAGCGCAGCCACTCGAGGCATCGTGTTTTTACCGTTGGTTGTTGCTGGCGCAACGATGTTGTCGTAGCTAGCCGCGACATCCGCAATCAGCAAGGAAACGTTTTCAGCCAACTGATTGGCGTAGGCGGCATTATCAGCGCAGAGAACTTTGCCTACCCCCGGCACCTGTGCTGCTGCCTGAGCGGCAGCATCGCAGCTGCTACCTGCGACCAGAATGTCCACATCCCCACCCAATGCCTGAGCAGCAGCCACGGCATTCAAAGTTGCCACTTTAATCGTGGCATTGTCGTGTTCAGCGATAACTAATGTGCTCATGAGATCACCTTTGCTTCATTTTTCAGTTTGTCAACGAGTTGCGCTACATCTTCTACCTTGATACCTGCCGCACGCTCGGGTGGCGGCGATACGCTAAGCTGTACGACATGAGACATGAGCTCAACGCCGAGATCAGCAGGCGTGGTGACGTCCAGCTGCTTCTTCTTGGCCTTCATGATATTGGGGAGAGAGGCGTAACGAGGCTCGTTAAGGCGAAGGTCTGTGGTGACGATAGCAGGCAGATTAAGCTTTAGCGTCTGCAGCCCCCCATCAACTTCTCTTGTCACCGCGATGGTGTCACCATCGATCTTAATCTCCGACGCAAAGGTGCCCTGCCCCATATTCGCCAAAGCTCCAAGCATCTGCCCGGTCTGGTTGTTATCACCATCGATAGATTGCTTACCAAGAATCACCAGGCTGGGCTGCTCCTGATCCACTACGCCCTTGAGCAACTTCGCGACCTCAAGTGGCTCTACCCTGCCATCAACCTCCACATGGATTCCCCGATCGGCACCGAGCGCCAAGGCGGTCCTGATCTGCTCCTGACAAGACTTTTCGCCGATGGAGACCACTACTACTTCCTCAACGGTACCCGCTTCTTTTAACCGCACGGCCTCTTCGACCGCTATCTCACAAAAAGGGTTGATTGCCATTTTGACGTTGTTCAGCTCGACATCAGAGCCATCGGCCTTTGCGCGGACCTTGACGTTGTAATCAACGACACGCTTAACTGCCACCAGTGCTTTCATATTGTCCTCGAGTAATCACAGAATTAATGCGAATTGCGGGCACATATTGTAACATACTCAAAGTTCAAAAAGCCTCTCTATGCTGGTGTCCTTTAGGGTTATCCAATGCTTTGGCCACCCTCAGGATCAGCACAAGCTCGTGGGTTAGATGGGAAAAATAGCCCTATACTCTAACGAGCGTATGGACCCTTATATGGCAAAAGGAGCCACCCATGGAACGTGAATCAATGGAATTCGATGTCGTTATTGTCGGTGCGGGGCCAGCAGGCCTGTCAGCCGCGATACGCACCATGCAGCTAGCTGAGAAAGCCGGGCGAGAAACAACCGTCTGCGTGGTTGAGAAAGGGTCTGAAGTTGGAGCGCACATCCTATCGGGGGCGGTATTCGAGCCAAGAGCCCTCGACGAATTGCTACCAAATTGGCAAGAGATGGGAGCCCCTCTCAACACCCCGGTCACCGGTGATACCTTCTTCTTTTACACCAGCAGTAAATCGGCCATCAAGCTGCCCAACTTCTTGATCCCCAAGCCCACCCACAACGACGGAAACTACATTACCTCCATGGGCAACCTATGCCGTTGGCTGGCCGAGCAAGCTGAAAACATGGGGGTCGAGATTTACCCCGGCTTCACGGCAGCCGAAATCCTGACCGATGAAAATGGCAATGTCACCGGCATCGCAACAGGCGAGATGGGGGTTGGTGCAGATGGAAGTCACAAGGACAGTTACGTTCCCAGCATGGAGCTTCACGCGAAGTACACCTTATTCGCCGAGGGCTGCCGGGGCCATCTGGGCAAGCAGTTAATGCAGCAATTCGACCTGGATCAGGGCAAGGATCCTCAGCATTATGGCATTGGAATCAAAGAGATATGGGAGATTCCGGCCGAGCAGCACGAAGAGGGGAAGGTTGTCCACGGCCTGGGATGGCCCCTCTCAGAAAGCAATTCCTCCGGTGGCGCGTTTCTCTACCACGCAGAGAACAATCAGGTTTACATCGGGCTCATTACCGATCTGAATTACAGCAATCCCCACGTGAGTCCCTTTGAGGAGTTTCAACGCTGGAAAACGCACCCCGAGACCCAGCAGGTGTTAGCGGGCGGGAGCCGGGTCGCTTATGGAGCGAGGGCCCTGGCCAAGGGAGGGTGGAATTCCCTGCCTACGATGCACTTTCCGGGCGGTTTATTAATTGGGTGTGATGCAGGCACACTCAATAGCGTAAAAATCAAAGGAAACCACACGGCAATGAAGAGTGGCATGCTCGCTGCCGAAACCGTGATGGCCGCGCTGGATTCAGACAGCGAGTACCGGGCCAATCTGGTGGAATACCAGCAGCGACTCAAGCAGTCTTGGCTGGGTAAAGAACTCTACACCACGCGAAATTTTGCCGGATTCATGCACAAATTTGGCTATATGCTGGGTGCGGGCATGGTGTGGCTCGATCAAACACTGTTCGGCGGCCGGCTGCCCTTCACACTACATGACACCAAGCCAGACCACGCTTGTTTGCACACAGCAGCGGAGTCCAAAGCAATCAACTATCCAAAGCCCGACAACGTCTTGACGTTTGATCGACTGTCCTCGGTGTTCCTGTCCAACACGAATCATGAGGAGGATCAGCCCTGTCACTTGACGCTCGCTGACTCGGCGATACCCGTCGCGGCAAATTTACCAACCTATAATGAACCCGCGCAGCGATATTGCCCTGCTGGTGTCTACGAAATTGTAGAAGAGGATAACGGGCCGCGTTTTCAAATCAACGCTCAGAATTGCGTGCATTGCAAGACCTGCGATATCAAGGACCCCGCGCAAAACATAACCTGGGTCACGCCAGAGGGCTTCGGGGGCCCCAACTACCCGAACATGTAGAGCCCTTAGCGCTCTCCCTTGGGGTGTCGCTGGTCGTACTAGGCCAGCGAGAACCGCCGGCCATCGCTGGTGATGGTGCCGCTCTCATCGGCCAGCTCAGCGAGTCGGTACCACGCAGCGCGTGTGAATAGCGCGGTCAACCCATTGTCCAAGGTCACATAGGCAGCACTACCGGCTTTTGGCTCGGTGGACAACGAGTGCCGGCCATCCAGGGGAACCTGACCACCAGTGTTCAACGTTAAAATCAAGGTCTCTGGGATTCTGCCGACCAAGGGCTCTGCATCAATGATACGAAGAGGATGCAGGGCCACTGACACCCGAACTTTTTCGACGGGAGTCACGAGATAATACTCTCCGTCACTCTCGATCCGGAGAATACTCGCGAAGAGCGCAACCAGTTCCTGCCGGCGTATCGGGGAGCCCGCATGCCACCAGGATCCATCTCCGCGAATCTCCATGCCGATGTCACCACAATGGCTTGGGTGCCATTTGTCCAAAGGGAGTGATGGCCGAGAGGTGACCCTATCAGGGCCAGCAAACAGATCGTGAAGTCCGTCGTGCATGCTAGTAGTAGAGGCGGCAGCGGCCAAATCGCCCAGTGATGAGGGAAGGTTTGTCTCGCTAGGCATGCCGCTTCTACCGATTAACGTACCACGACATCAGCATTCTGCCGCAACGCCAGTCGGTATTCGACAAGCGAAAGCTGCCCTTGCACTTCACCAAGCTGAGCCACCAACTGGTCGGCCTCCCCAGGATCGAGGTTATCAACTTTCCCCGGCGTCAACCGGGCCAGCTCGACGACAGCCAAATCACCCCCGGGAAGATCGACCATATCGATCGTTGGTCCGGATGATAGCTTCATCGAGAAAGCGAGTCTCGCCACCTCTGGCGGGAGCAATCCTCCCGATCGCCGAGCACCGATCTCAACGCGCCACTCGTAACTATCCTGATTTGCGATGTCTTCGATCGTTTCACCTGAGGCTATTCGCTCCTTCACGCCTGTCAGGATAGCCTGTCGTTGTGCGTCTCTTGCAATGGCCGTAAGCTCTTCACGGATCTGCGCTTCCACTTCATCCAGAGCCAACTGCCTCGATGGCAACTTCTCTGAAATTCGCGTGACCAAAAATCGGTTATCGGATAATTCCAGCACTGCCGAATTATTGCCAAAGTCATACACGTCCTCTCCGAACAGCGCATCCCTTACTACGGCGCTGTCGAAGGGCGCAGTACCGGTGGTGCGGCTAACCCCCGAGACGGTCTCAACGCTTAGACCCAGAACATCGGCTGGCTGGCCAAGATCTCCGGCATTGAAGACCAGATCTCGGAGGCTATCCGCCGTCGCCAAAAGACTCTGCTCGGCCTCAGAACGCTGTATCGCCTCCCTCAGCTCCTCACGCAATGCCTCATAATCTGGCTCTTCGCTGGCGGTGCGCTCATCCACCCTGATGAAGTGAGTGCCGGCCTCAGTCTCCACCGCTGAAGAAATTTCACCCACGCCGAGGCTTGCGATGGCATCCTCCATGGGCTCCGGAAAAACCGAACCGTCTGTGAAACCCAACTGCCCCCCCACTGACGCCGAGCCAATATCGTCTGACTCTTGCTCCGCCAGCAGCGCGAAATCCTCTCCAGATGCCAAGCGCGCCGCCAGATCATCGATCCTGCGAGCATACTCGGCGGGTGCTTCATCCTCTGCTTGAATCAGTAGAATATGTGACACGCTCGCCTGATCGTTGACCACATAATCGGCTTTTACGTCTTCAAACTGTGCGTCAACCAAGGCGTCGTCAACCGGTGCGAAAAAGTCTTCCACCGATAAAAGAATATAATCGGCAACTACCTGTTCCTCGGAAACGAATCGATCCAAATCGGCACCATAGAATGCAGCAATTTCCTGCTCACCCACCTCGATTGCACTCTCGATTGCTTCCTCTGGGATCAACAAATACCGCACATCACGCTCTTCCGCACCGGCAGCCGCAGCCACATCCAATTCGTAGTCGGTAGCAAAGTCGGTTGTGGATACCGCGTCCTGAAGTTGCTTGAGGACAATTTGCTGAGCCTGCTCTCGCCGGAATCGTTCGGGGGTGTAGCCCGCGTTAGCCAGTGTGACCCTGTACTGGTCAGCGTCAAATTGACCATCAACGAAAAATGCATCGACACTAGCAACTAACTCGCCAATCGTTTTGCTTGACGCCGCCAAAGATTGGCCTTCAGCCTCTTGCAGCAGCAGATTGCGCTCAATAAGCCCCTCTAGGGCCCGGGGACTTATTCGATCATCATCGAGCATCGCGGGGTCAATGTCCTCGCCAAATATCTGCATGAGCTGCCGCTTTTGATTTTCAACGGCAATCTGGAGTTCCTGAGGGGTTATTTCGACACCGTTGACCTCTGCCACGGAGGTACCGCTGCCACCGAACAGGACGGACTCAAGACCAAAGCCGGCAAAAGACAGAACTATTAGCAATACCAATACGCGCGCCCCGGTACTCTGTGCACCGGATCTCAATGACTGCATCATAATTTGTTTACGTCCATTCTCGAGTCACAACGGTCCAACGTAGGTAACGTCGACCATAAAAAAGGCGCCAAAGCGCCTTGATTAGACGCTCCGGGTTCCCAGAGCGCCAAACTGTCTTTTAACTAAAACGCCCTGTTAGTTACAGGCGTCCTTCAGTGCTTTACCAGCCTTGAAGCTGGGCGCGTTGGAGGCGGCAATCTGTATCGTATCCCCTGTTCGCGGATTCCGGCCTTCTCTCGCTGCACGATGCTTCACTTGGAAGGTGCCGAAACCAACAAGTGATACGGTTTCCTGCTTGCTAAGCGCAGAAGTAACGGCGCCCAGTGCAGCATCGAGCGCTCGACCGGCTGAGGCTTTGGACAAGTCTGCTTCAGCAGCAATAGCATCAATTAGATCATTCTTATTCACGGAGTTACCCCTCTTTGTTGTTAGTGCGTCGGACAATGATGTAGCTTTTCGTACGCTTGATAAGGTTATACTGCGTTTCCGCTGGGGGTCAACGCTAAACGGCCATTTTATGAGGGTATATCACCCTTTCCGCCCCAACTGCAGTCCTATTCACGGTGGATTAATGTGCTGGCGGACGCAACGGCTCCTCATCGGCTTCGATGCTGGTCGAGTTAACCGCTGGCTCTGCTAGGTAAGCCTCGTCGGATAAGGGGTCGGGCACTCGTTCAAGGGCAACAGCCAGCACCTCGTCAATCCACTTCACCGCCATGATGGTCAAATTTTCTGTGATGTTGGAAGGTATTTCAGCAAGATCCCGTTCGTTCTCTTTCGGAATGACGACTGTTTTGATACCCCCCCGACGCGCGGCGAGCAGCTTTTCTTTGAGTCCACCGATGGGAAGAACCTCCCCCCTCAGGGTAATCTCACCGGTCATTGCCACGTCCGCCCTCACAGGGATTTGAGTCGCGACGCTAACGAGAGCGGTGCACATCGCAATGCCCGCAGAAGGGCCGTCTTTTGGCGTCGCCCCCTCGGGGACGTGAATATGAATATCATGACGGTCGTGATAAGCAGCAGGCACGCCCAACTGCTGAGAGCGCGAGCGGACCACGGTTAGTGCCGCCTGGATGGACTCCTGCATCACGTCACCAAGGGACCCCGTTTTAACTTGTCTCCCTTTGCCAGCAACCGCCGCCGCCTCAATCGTGAGTAACTCCCCACCGACCGAGGTCCACGCCAATCCTGTGACCTGCCCGATGTGATTCTCGTCCTCGGCAATGCCAAAGTTAAACTTTCTCACACCAAGTAAATCAGCCAGCATGTCACTGGTGACCGTTACGGAACCATCCGACTCGCCCGTCGCGAAGCGCTTTACCATCTTTCTGCATATCTTCGCGATTTCGCGCTCCAGAGACCTGACACCCGCCTCCCGCGTGTAGTACCTGATCACATCGAGCAATGCTTGCTCATCAATGCTCATCTCGCCTGCTTTGAGACCATTCTGTCGAACCTGCTTCGGGAGTAAATAGCGTTCGCAGATATTAAGCTTCTCGTCCTCCGTGTAGCCCGGAAGCCGTATAACTTCCATTCGATCTAATAAAGGTCCCGGAATGCTCATGGTGTTTGAGGTGCACACGAACATCACGTCCGAAAGATCGTAATCGACCTCCAGATAATGGTCGTTGAACGCGTGGTTCTGCTCCGGATCGAGCACTTCGAGCATCGCCGACGCTGGATCACCCCGGTGATCCATTCCCATTTTGTCGATTTCATCCAATAGAAAGAGGGGGTTACGCACTCCCGTCTTGGCCATTTTCTGGAGCAACTTACCCGGCATTGAGCCGATGTAAGTCCTCCGATGGCCGCGGATTTCTGCTTCGTCGCGGACTCCACCGAGAGCCATCCGGACAAATTTTCGGTTGGTTGCACGTGCCATAGATTCGCCGAGGGATGTCTTACCCACTCCCGGTGGCCCAACCAAACAAAGCACCGGGCCTTTAATTTTTCGTACACGCTTTTGAACCGCTAGATACTCTAGAATTCTGTCTTTCACCTCCTCGAGTCCGTAGTGGTCCTCATTGAGTATCTTCGCCGCCCGACCAAGATCGTGCTTGATCTTACTTCGCTTCTTCCAGGGAACACTCACCATCCAGTCAATGTAGCCACGAAGCACCGAGGCTTCTGCAGACATGGGGGACATCATTTTTAACTTGTTCAGCTCGGCAATCGCTTTTGACCTTGCTTCCTCGGGCATTTGTGCTTCGTCGATACGCGTCTGGAGCTCATCAACTTCGTTAGGCGCATCATCCATCTCGCCCAGTTCTTTTTGAATTGCCTTCATCTGCTCGTTCAGGTAGTACTCCCGCTGGCTTTTCTCCATTTGCTTCTTGACCCGGCCGCGAATTCGCTTCTCTACCTGAAAGAGATCAATTTCTGCGTCCATCAAACCAAGCAAATGATTCAGCCGCTCCCCAAGCGACGCTATTTCCAGAACCCGCTGCTTTTCCTCAAGATCAACGTTCATATGGGCGGCGATAGTATCGGCCAGACGGCCTGGCTCCTCGATCCCTGAAAGGGAAGTCAGCACCTCGGTGGGTACCTTTTTGCTCATGCCAACGTACTTCTCAAACTGTTCAACGACGGTGGCGACGAGCTCTTTGGCCTCGTCTTCCGGCAAGTCGTCTGTTTCAATTTGGCGGCAATGCGCCACCGTGAAGGGGCCATCGTCATTCATCAATTCAATGGCGGCACGGAATTCGCCTTCTACGAGCACCTTGATGGTGCCATCGGGAAGTTTCAGTAATTGGAGGATGTTGGAGACCGTGCCAACTTGATAGAGGTCGTCAACGCTCGGGGAGTCCTCCGAGGCGTTCCGCTGAGCGACAAGTAATACCTGCTTGTCACCCCGCATTGCTTCTTCTAGGGCCTCTATGGACTTTTCACGACCAACGAAAAGGGGCAGTACCATGTGTGGGTAAACCACGACATCTCGCAGGGGTAGTAAAGGCAGTTCGGTAGCAACGACGTCAGTCATAGGAATCTCCGGTTCACTCCCTGATATATGGGGATGATACGCGGGTTTTGCAAGCGCAGCTCACAACATTCTGGTTGTCTGAGGTAATGAACTCGGGCGCGACAGCCCGTCGCTTTTACTCTTCGGAGGCGGCGCGGGCGGATTCGGGCGTCTCGTAGACCAAGAGTGGTTCCGACTCCCCCAGAATAACGCTCTCATCAACCACTATCTTCGCCACGTTTTCCTGTGAAGGTACGTTGTACATGGACTCCAAAAGCACATTCTCAAGAATCGATCGTAGACCGCGCGCGCCGGTCTTGCGCTCCATCGCCTTCTCCGCCACGGCACGTAGCCCATCTTCTCGGAAATCGATCTCCACGCCTTCCATATCGAACATTTTCGCGTACTGCTTTGTTAAGGCATTGCGAGGCTCTGTCAGGATGCGCACTAGCGCACTAACGTCAAGCTCTTCGAGTGTTGCAATGACAGGCAGCCGTCCGACGAACTCGGGAATCAGACCGTACTGAACCAAATCTTCAGGCTCGAGATCAGTCAGGGTTTCTCCAAAGCGTCGTGTCTCGTCCTTACTCTTAACCTCAGCAGTAAAGCCAATACCACCCTTCTCAGATCTGTTTCGGATTATTTTGTCTAGCCCAGCGAAGGCGCCACCGCAGATAAACAGTATGTTGGACGTATCCACCTGCAAAAACTCCTGCTGTGGATGCTTGCGACCGCCCTGTGGAGGCACGGACGCCACTGTTCCCTCGATTAACTTGAGCAAGGCTTGCTGAACCCCCTCGCCCGACACGTCACGGGTGATCGATGGGTTGTCCGATTTGCGAGAAATTTTGTCTATCTCGTCAATATAAACGATGCCCATTTGGGCGCGCTCGACGTCGTAGTCACACTTCTGTAACAACTTCTGGATGATGTTCTCAACGTCCTCACCCACATACCCTGCCTCGGTGAGCGTGGTTGCATCTGCCACCGTGAACGGAACATCCAATAACCGAGCAAGAGTTTCAGCGAGCAAGGTCTTCCCCGAGCCCGTAGGTCCAACGAGGAGAATATTTGATTTGCTCAGCTCGACGTCTTCAGAGTTTCTGGAGTCGGGTGCGTAGCGCAGGCGCTTGTAGTGGTTATAAACGGCAACGGCCAGGACCCGCTTTGCTCGCTGCTGCCCAATCACATACTCGTCAAGGATTGCGTTGATCTCATGGGGGATTGGAAGGCGATCAGCGCCAGCCTCAGCCGCGGCCTCCTGAACCTCCTCACGAATGATGTCATTGCAAAGATCGACGCACTCGTCACAAATGAAGACGGACGGCCCTGCAATCAGCTTTCTGACCTCGTTCTGACTCTTGCCACAAAACGAGCAGTAAAGGAGCTTATCGCCGTCTGCGCTGTCTTTCGCCATTACGTCCTTCCCGGGTGACTATGCTCAACGTCTGTACCCCAAACCTTGATTGGTTTCGGGCCGTAATGCAAGTCCTGACTAAAATTGTGTCGTATCAGGCGTCTGGTTCGGCAGTTCGGCTATTGACCACCTCATCAACCAAACCGTACTCGCGGCTCTGCTCAGCGTCCATGAAGCGATCGCGCTCAGTATCACGCTCGATAACGTCCAGCGGCTGCCCCGTGTGCTCGGCCATTAACCTGTTCAGGCGTTCACGGATAATTAAGATTTCTCGCGCCTGAATATCGATATCAGTCGCTTGCCCCTGAGCACCCCCAGACGGTTGATGGATCATGGTTCGAGCGTTTGGCAGGATGAAACGCTTGCCTTTGGCTCCACCAGAGAGCAGAAAAGCACCCATGGAGGCCGCCTGTCCAAGACACATAGTACTTACATCAGGCTTAATAAACTGCATGGTATCGTAGATAGAAAGCCCGGCTGTTACCGATCCTCCGGGGCTATTGATATACAGGTGGATATCTTTATCGGGGTTTTCCGACTCCAGAAACAACAGCTGTGCCACGATCAGGTTTGCCATGTTGTCTTCGACTGCGCCCACCGCAAATATCACGCGCTCTTTCAAAAGCCGCGAGTAAATATCGAAAGACCGCTCTCCGCGAGATGTCTGCTCGATGACCATGGGAATCAAACCAAGGTTCTTTATTGGCGGAGCCAATCTGTCGTCACTCATGCTTGTCCTCTTGTGACCACGTTACAGGCCACTCATTGTATTCCTTTGTTAACCCTGGGCTGGGCGCGCCGTTGCCAGCGCATCCTGATAGGAGCTTTCCTTTTCTTCGATCGTGGCCGACTCCAGCACCTTTTCAACCAGTTGATCTTCAAGAACCCGCGACTCTATCTGCGCTAGCTGCTCATTTTCCGAATAGTACCAATTGATGACCTCTTGCGGATCCTGGTAGGTCGAGGCGATGTCCTCGATAAACGCCTTCACTTTAGATGGGTCGGCACGCAACTCCAACTTTTCGATCATCTCGCCGAGAAGTAACCCTAATCGGACGCGGCGCTCAGCCTGATCTTTGAACATATCGTCGGGTAGTATGGCTTTGAGATCCATCTCGGGTGAGGGTTGGCCTCCAAATTGCTGGAACATCTGGCCCCGCATCCCCTCAACTTCCTGAGCAATCAAGCTGCCGGGAACCTCAATATCTGCGTGCGCGGCCAAAATGGCATCCATGACCTGATTCTTGGTGTGAGTCTGGACTGCATTGCGAAGCTCTCGCTCCATGTTCTTTTTCACTTCTTCCCTGAAGACAGGCTCTCCACCCTCCTCGACCCCGTAGCTACTGAACAGCTCGTCATCCAGCGGAGCCAACTCGAGCTGCTTGACCGCTTTACAACTAATCTTGAACTTGGCGTCGGCACCCTGCAGCTCCTCAGAGCCATAGTCGTCCGGAAAGGTCACGTCGATGGTTTTTTCGTCACCAGCTTTCATGCCGACGATCCCGTCCTCGAAGCCTGGAATCATTTTCCCCTGACCGAGCTCCAGGCTCTGGTCAGTGGCACTGCCTCCCTCAAAGGCTTCGCCGTCACGGGTACCCTCGAAGTCAACAACCACCGTGTCCCCAGAAGCTGCGGCCTGATCAACCTCTTTTAGCTCGCCACGCTGCTTCCGGAAAATCTCGATAATGTCGTCTACATCGGCCTCGGTGACTTCGGCAACGGGTTTTTCCACGGTGAAACCTGATACTTCGTTGACCTCGAGAGACGGCATAATTTCGAAGGTAGCCGTATACTCAACGTCTTTGCCGACCTCGAAGTTTTTGGCCTCAATGCGGGGTTGCCCAGCCGGTCGCAAGTTCTCAGAGATCACCGCCTCCTGAAAAGACTGACTGATTACTTCTCCAATCACTTCCTGGCGAACACCGGCGCCAAAACGCTGGTGCATGACCTTCATGGGTACTTTGCCTGGTCGAAAACCCGGGAGCCTCACATTTTTTGCTGCATCGCGAAGCTTTTTTTCGACAGCGCCGTCCACACGGTCACAGGGAACGCCTACTGTTAGCCGGCGCTCCAAGCCTGATGTCGTCTCAATAGAAACCCGCATTAGTGTCTCCTGCTCAAGGTAACCAACCCACTTTTTACTAAGCCTGACTGTTTTATTGGCAACCAAGCGCCCCAAAATGGTGCGGAAGGAGAGACTCGAACTCTCACGCCTTGCGGCACTGGAACCTAAATCCAGCGCGTCTACCAATTTCGCCACTTCCGCGGCGCCATAAAACAGAGAATAGTCGACGAAGAGCGTCGAATCTGAGGGCGCGGATATTCGCACAGGCGCTGTTTCCATGCAATGGTGAGGCCTATGGATTCTCACCACCCCTCAGGCTGGCTTACAGCGAGCGCCCCATTTAAATCATATAGTTCATTTAAAACAGTAGTTTATAAATTTATATTAAGATTTAATCTCATAATAATTTAAGTGGGAATAAGACCCATCGAACCCGGACAAAACAGGTCTTTGCACGTCGCCGTGGTGAATAGCGCTGGACACGAGACCCATTTCGGGCATACTAAACACGTCTGCAGGCGACTAGCGCAGCTTGCAGATACTGAACATCCCAAGTGTTCAGTGAGGGCCCTGCCTCAAGAAGCAGGCCTTCGATACATTACTCCTTCGAGTCTTTGGTTGGGCCCCTTCGGGGCCCTTTTTAATGGCCTCAATTTAATGGGGTAAAACATGCCATGAGCGCCGCCGTGGCTAACGCTAAACGGTATCAGGTGATGAAAAGGTTGGTTTATCCACGCTACTCTCCATCAGACCGCTTTAGTGGGTCTTGTAATGGTAGCGCCCGGGCAATTGGACGAAGAAGCTAAGGTGAACCCTGACTACATGGTGTGTGTTTGCCTTTCTGAGTTAAGCGCACCATTTAGATGGTTCTCTATTTTGGCGTTGGCAGAAACGTCTTGCTCTGAGAACTGAACCCCGATTCCCGCCTGGCGATTTCCTTGCGCACCAACCGGTGTTACCCAAACTACGCGCCCGGCAATTGGAATCTTCTCAGGATCATCCGAGAGGGTTAACAGCATGAAAACTTCGTCACCGATGCTGTATTTTTGATTCGTTGGCGCAAAAAGGCCCCCGTTCTCAAGAAACGGCATGTAAGCTGAATGCAGGTCTGCTGCATCTTTAATGGTTAACGAGAGAATCCCCTCACGACCGCCTTCGCTCATCGCACCCTCTTTTTCGACTGATCACCTGGTATGTAGACTAGCCGCCCGGGTTATCAGACCAGCGCTTTATGCAACATCTGACAGCATTCTCGGACCACCAAATCCCGACTTATATTAACGCCTCGTCTATGGGCTGATAGCCACTCCAAAATGGTGTCTCTTGACTCTAATGCGTGCAAAATGCCTCTGGGGTTTTCCGAAACACTGGTGCGCACTGCTTCGTCTACCGTCCTCACTACCAGAGTGAGCGCTGGATCGAGCTCCCACGCAAGCAGCGCCTCTGCCACTGAGTTGGGGGTCTGACAACCAACAAGCAAGCTTGCACACTGATCTGCCAGTGCTGCCCATTCATTGAGCGCGCCGCTCTCAAGAAGCGCCAACGCTTCCTTCGGCCGACCAAGAGCGAGCTTCACCGCCCGCCTGCAATCATCATCGGCAAACTCTGTGCGTACCCTCAACCACTCAACCGACTCCTCTTCGCTGGGACAGGGCATTACGAAGATCTGGCAGCGAGACCGGACCGTGGGAGGCAGGTCATCGGGACGATCTGATACCAACACAATGACCGAATCGCCAGGGGGCTCTTCAAGAGTCTTCAGCAGGGCGTTGGCTGCGCTAATGGTCATCGCCTCAGCGGGGGCTATGACGAGCAGTTTGCGCTCCCCGTAACCAGCGGTTTGCTGTAGAAACCGTGCAGCCTCACGAACAGGCTCAATACCGATGGCACGCTTACCCTCCTCAGGCTCCAGCCACCGCAAATCACCGTGACTCCCTGCACCGTACAGCTCACACGCGTCACAATGTCCGCACGGACCGCTCAGCTCACCCTGCGTACACAGAAGCGCGGCTGCCAGCCAGCCGGCAGAATCGATTTTCCCTGTGCCCTTCGGTGCCGCTAGCAAAATTGCATGAGGGTTCTTCTTGTCGATAGCTGTGGCGAGTAACCGCAGCAGCATCTCTGCATGCCAGGGCATCAAGTCATATCCCATCACGTCTGCACCTGTACCCTCAGGCATTATCAAACCAGTCGTTTAGAGCCTGTCCAATTACTGTGGTGACCTCATCGAGCGTTTTGGATGCATCAATAATAAGCCAGCGCGCCGGCTCCTCTTTTGCCCGCGCTAAATAACCCTCTCTGACTCGGTTAAAGAACGCCAACTCTTCTTGCTCGAATCGATCGAGTTCCGCACGCTCCTTTGCACGCGCAAGACCCAGAGACGGGTCCATGTCGAGCAAAACGGTCAAATCTGGCCGCCGCGCGCCCTGCACTAGCTGCTCGAGAGACGCTATCGCTCTCTGATCGATATTTCTCCCCCAACCCTGATAGGCATAAGTTGCATCGGTAAAACGGTCACACAGCACCCACTTGCCCGCCGCTAACGCCGGCTCAATGACCGTCGTCAGATGCTGCGCTCGGGCCGCAAATATGATTAATAATTCAGCCATCGCAACCGGCGACTCGATATCGGCGCTCAATAGAATAGAACGTAGCGCCTCACCCAACGCGGTTCCACCAGGTTCTCGTGTCACCACGACTTCACATCCACGTGACTCCAGAACAGACTGGATCAGGTCTGCGTTGGTGGATTTTCCAACACCCTCTCCTCCCTCGATGGTGATGAACTTGCCCGGTGGCGGCGGGGTTTTCGCTGTCATGGGGAATCCTTGTTTGAAGCCGGTGTGGATCGATAGTCCGCCCGCCGATCAAGCTGGTAACGTCGAACGTTTTCGTTATGTTGGTCCAGCGTATCCGCAAACGCATGGTGGCCATCCCCTCTTCCTACAAAGTAAAGGCTATCACCTTGATCCGGATGGAGCGCCGCCTCGATGCTTGCCAATCCAGGCAGCGCGATTGGCGTTGGAGGCAGACCGAAGATTTGATACGTATTCCAATCATTGCTCTCATCGCGCAGGTGTGCTCGGGTCAAGTTCCCGTCGTAGGCATTACCTAATCCGTAAATCACCGTCGGGTCTGTCTGCAGGCGCATACCTCGCTGAAGCCTGCGACTGAATACCCCTGAAATCCGCTTTCGTTCAGAACCCACTGAAGTTTCTCGCTCAATGATTGAGGCCAAAATAAGGGCCTCGTAGGGCGACTTCACGGCAACGACCGGTGCCCTCTCATTCCATGCTAGTTCCAATGCCTGTTGCATTGCGTCGTGGGCTCTCTTGAGGATGTCAAGATCGCTATTGCCCGCGATGAATTGGTAGGTCTCCGGGAGAAACCAGCCCTCCGCAGAGCCAGCCATCTCCGTGATCGCAAGCAGAGAGGGATCGAGCGGACCGGAAAGCGTGCTGACCAAGTTGGGCGTGGCATTGAGGCGATTAATCGCCTCCTCAAGGGTAATACCCTCGGGTAGCGTCACCCGATAAGTAATGACTTCCCCCTCCTCTAAAAGCGCTAAAAGATCCAGTGCGTTTGATCCAGCAGGCACTCTGTATTCTCCAGCCTTCATGCTACGGTCGATATTGTTGAAACGAGCCCACAGGGAGACAAGACGAGGGTTCGGTAACCAGTTCTCTTCAGACGCCCTGATCAATACTCTCGTCAGGCTATCCCCAGCGGCTACCTGTAACAGCTTGTCCTCTGACAGCCCCTCGAGTGGCTCGGTTAACGCAGTAGCCACCCAGACAGTCGAACAGAATATTCCAAACAGAAAACCACCCAGACACAGTTTTAGAAGTCGGTTTCTCATCAACCCCGAGGCCCTACGTCATCCCAATCGTGAATCCCTGAGTACAGTTCTGATGCGGCTTCTGTGGATAGAAACTCTCGCTCATTTATCGTCTTAATAGAACGTATCCCCAGTACGGCATTACACAAAAAGGCTTCGTCAGCTGCCTCGGCCGTCACCTCATTACAGGAACTGATTAGAGTGCTGTAGCCACTTGCCTCAGCGAGCCGAGACAGAATCAACTGCCGACGGGTGCCAGCAATACCCCTATCAAAAATCCTTGGGGTGTACAGGGTTTTGTCGATACGCAGAAAGATATTTCCGCTGCCGCTAGACACCCACTCCCCCTGATCCGACGTCATAATGACGTCATCGTATCCATGTTCTTGAGCCCACGAAGTCCCCAGCACCTGTTCGACACGAGCGAGAAGCTTGGCCCCCCGGAAATGTGGTTGGGAAGAATAGTGAATAGGCGCTATACCCACTCGAGCGGGGTCGGCAACCACTGAAGGTGTGCGAGAAAACCTAGAGACGATTCGCGCAGTCGAGGCGGCGGGGATTTTATAGCCTCTTGGCCCAGACCCACGCGTCACGGTTACTCTCAGAATACCGCTTGCTGACGAATCGGCATTGGTCAGCCAGCTAATCGCCGAGCAAAGTGCATCGGTGGCAAGTCTACCGGGGGAGTGAAATCCCAAACAGTCTAGCCCAGCCCCAAGGCGGGCTTGATGGAGCGAAAAGCAGGCCGCCAGCCCATC
>CAJXMD010000023.1 GCA_913056165.1 uncultured Halieaceae bacterium | reverse complement strand
ATTGGGCATCCAATCGCTAAATGGATCAAATTCAACTTCGGAGAGGCAACTGCTGAATGACGAGTTCAAGGCGCTTTTTCTCGAACTCAAAGACGTTTCTTACAACACCATGTTTAATGAGAAACGGGTTCTGGATGAAGAATACAGCCTTTCATTCCAGATTGGTCATCAAGCCGGTACAACTTTCGATTTTGATCTGGAAAATTTTAGCTTTAACAGGTTTGCATCATATTATCGTGGCTCATTGGATGTATCCTCCGGCTCGGTTTCTATAGGAGACACCATTGAAGTGCTGGGGTCGGCACCATTTGGCAGCAACTACAATACAATGTGGAACGCCTACTCGTCGGACTACACAGATCAAAGTCTTTCGGGCAGGCAAGGCGTACATATATATAATGGAACAATAACCATAAATGACGCTGAGATCGTTTCCCTTATGAATAGTGGGGACACTTCCAGAGAGAACATGGATAAGATCTCTAGCTATCTGACTGGAGAGATACAGAAAATTGATGGGTTTGAATCGGCAGGTGTCTGGTGGTCCACATCTGGTGCTTTTTATTACCACAATCCCTTTGCGAACGGGTATCGAGTCGACATTGGATCAATTAACTCATCCGCGACATTAGGCGGCGGAGTTGTTGACCCTATATACGCGGATAATTTATTCCACATTGTCTACGATCACGTGACTAAAAACGCAATTGAGATTGTGGACGCAAGGCTTGATGAAGTAGCCGAATATCAAGCCAAGGTGGGTGCAGCCGCGAACGCACTGTACTCGGTAATAGATAATTTAAGCTCGGTCAAAACCAATACCGAGGCCTCTCGAAGCCGAATACTTGATACCGATTACGCAAAGACGAGCGCCCAAATGGCTAGCGCCCAGATAATTCAGCAGGCTGGAATGGCTATGATCGCGCAAGCGAACATGGTCCCAGCCGCTGTGCTAACCCTGCTCGACAATTAATATTTGCTGGCCCGATAGTTCCACCCCTACGGGAGCCTAAGGTATTGAACCCCAGAATGACCGGTTGAATCGAAGCGGTGCGGCGTTTTACATGTAGCGCGCCTGAGCTACAGTGTCAACTTCCCCTAATCAGAGACACCATAAACTTGAGTTTTCCAACTTCTGCCGACAAATGCTGGGTGGCAGACTATCAACTAGCCTTTTTATAAATATCCCGCTTAGCCAAATTTATGCCAGAGTCAGTTTTTTCAATTAGCCTGGGAGAATCCGAAATTTTAGCTTTCTATGACGGCTCGAAAAGTAGACTTAGAGTTGTAGCGAAAGACGGCAGGGTCGTTAGTTTGCCCTGGAAAGCCTTACAGCCGTTTGTCACCAGCTCGGGTCTACGGGGCACATTCACCATCAACTATGACGCCGCCGGACGGTGGACAAAAATTCGGAGGCTATAATCAAGTGTTTTCTCTACACAGTAGAGCACGGTCAAGAAATAATCCAACCTTGCCGACCAGCTTCTTCTGAGTCGTTCTAAAAAAATGCGCGCGACGCTACGGAAAATTCTTGCCGGTGCAGTACTTACCGCCGCCTTCGTTACTCTTGGCAACAAGATGCATATCACCGAGGAAGAGAATCGTTACGATCTTTGTCTACAGGCCGTTGAGCGTGCTGAGTGGCAGTGCCAAAACACTGGCAAGTACCCAAATAGCACCTCAGGTCCCGTGAACGTTATTAATCCATGCAGAACTTACGCCAGCGAGGATAAGGCCAGATGTGCAGCGGCAAGCACCGCGCGCTAAGCTTGTTTTATTGTAGCGACACTTAGCCACCGACCACGACATGTTTATTTTTCCTTCACCAACCACTGAGTGACCTTAAATGACTTATCTTGAAAGCGAGATGAGGAAAACCGCGATGACTTATGTTTGCCACGTAAAGTCTGTCGAGCTGCAGATAAGCTTTAGTGATCTGTGGGGATTCATCTGTCCAAGCGAACCTGTCCCCAGCGTGCCGCAGTGGCCTGTGGCCACGTCGAGAGATTTATTGGTTGGTATGCGGGCAGATAATGAATTTGTCGACGCCCTTTGCAGCAAGTATGAGGTCTAACATTTGCTATTTGCTACTCCATTTACAGAATAGCGAGCTATGTCCGTGACGAGTCATATTAGCGACTTGCAGTTTTTATATTCGTAATCTAGCCTTACGTTTTGACCATTCTTCAACGGTGCTCAGAATGCTACAGACCCGTATCAATCTATTGTTACCTGCATCTCTTTTGATAGCCGCATTCCATGTCCACTCAGCAGAGATAAGTTCTACGAATTTAACGCTCGACCCCACGTATGATGCCGCGGGGTGCGCCCTCGTTAGCAGCAATGGGTATGTTGGAACGGACAGGCAACTGTTCATCCCTGCCCAAGACGGCTACTACAGCGTCAAAGACTACAGCTCGGTGAATACCGAATGGATTTTGACGGCTGAGGCGTTTGACCCCAATCAGCGACTTTTAGACCAAGCCCTGGCAAGCAGCGCTGATACAGTAGAAATGCCTGCGCAGACCTACATTACGGCTGGCACCAGAATCCTTGTATGGTCGGTTTATACCGGGGGCTACGGCACGGTGGCCGGATGCCAGGCTGATGGAGCCACCCAGACGGTCACGATGCGAGTCGTGGGCGAGGACTCGGGGGTACCCAATGCACCCACCAATCTGGTTGCCACGGCAGGAGATGGAGGGGCCACCATCGCGTTCACAGCAGGCGCCAACAACGGTAGCGCCATCAGCAACTACCAGTACGGCACATTTAATGGCATGCAATGGGTTTATACATCACTAAATCCTGCAGATGATTCGAGCCCCATCACGTTGACCGGCTTTACCAACGGCGTTGCGGCCTCAGTAAGGCTGAAGGCTGTCAATGCGAACGGATCGAGCACTGACTCAGCTGCAGTTGGATTCACACCTGAAGCAGCAGCCGTCCCTGCTCAGCCAGTCCCTGCAATACCGGGTTTCCTCACTTGGATGCTACTCGGCCTAACCGGGTGGGTCGGATTACTCACCTTGTCCAGAGGGCGGAGAACGTAATAAATCCGTGAGGGGTGAGCCGCTCACAGAGCGGCCTGCCTAGAGGAAACGCTTTTTTAAAATAGTAGACTACATACAGCTGTTGCGGCGTCTTCCAAACACACTAGGGAAAATAAATTCAGCGAATCAAACGAGCCGCTAATTCTGCTTCCAGTTCTCTCCAGCTTTATCGAAGTGATCATTGCCGCCATCTGTCATCTGGTGCGAGACAACGATCCCGCCAATGATGATGACCAACACTATCCCAAATATTAGGCCTGATTTCACGTTAGAACCCTCCACACGCTAAGCGCCCTGTTTTTCTCTTTCCTGTCGATGCTACCTTGTGTAGAACCCAACCGCTCCTGCAGTTTGTTCTGGCCCGCCGCACTGCGACCTCTCAATAATCGCCAGTCAACGACACCTCTGCCAGCGGGCGATTCTATGCTGCCTACCTTACCGCTCGAACGCCTTCCAACAGCTCAAAAAATCGATCTCCCGCCTCGCTTGATACGGGCGGAGCACCCAAGACAACCTGCCCCGCTGTTTCTACTTTGCTCCGTCTGGGGGGGGATACGTCGGCGTATACCCCTTGAAGACTACAGGCGTAGGTTTTGTCCGTGGGCAGATCATTCACAGCTATTGGCGAGGTCTCACCACTGCCGCTGAAAATATACTGTCGCTGCTCTATGCGCCAGCTATTCAAAGTTCCATTATCTTCTGCGTATTGATCAGAGACGTGCAACACCCAAGTACCAGACAAGGGTTCACCACTGAGTTCAGAAAAAGATGTCAAAGATTTTAGGGTGGACGGAAAGGTCCCGACTACGTTGTCTCTCGAATCACTCTCATCAGGTCTTCGCAGGAAAATACGCTTGCCGCTTGGACTCTCCAACTCGATTACAACATCGCTTCGATAACTGTGGGTGATGTCTACTGAGACTTCAAATTCTTCCACAGAAACGTTTCCGGGGGCATTGATAGAGATGCTAGAACTGACTGAATCCGAATTAGTGAAAGACGCATCGGGGGTCTGGCTAGCGGCTACTACTCTTGGAGCCACTAAGCTTGTGCCGGAAATACCCCAGCTATTTAACACCCCATCATCTCCCGGATATCCATCACCAACTCGCAGTCTCCATTCACCTGAAGCTGCCTCACCTGCCATCGATGCCACCGTGTACACCTCAACTACATCGTCAGCCTGGTCAGAGTCGTTTGAACCCTTTAGTTGCGCAACACGGCCTGTCGGTGAAATAAGCTCTATGGTGACATCACCTCTGTAAGCATGAGTAATATCAACGGACACTGTCAGCCCAGCTGGCGATATCACCCCATTCGCATCTAATGAAATCGAGGCCGAGATCTCTTCCGAATTATCGAACTCTTGTGATGGGGAGGAAGTGCCGGAAAAAGAAGAAGACGCCGGATCTCCAATGCAGGTTGCATCATAGGAGCTAACGCCACTGGCTGCCCCAGCGGAAAAAGCAATTTGAATGCTGGTGTCAGATGCACCATTTGCCAACACATTCTGAGGAGCTGGAACCTCTGGTGTCGCGGGGGCCCCGGTGTCTAGAGAGAAATCAGCGTCTGATACATCGAAAAAGATATTGTCTCTCCCTCTGATCATGATCCTGGCTGTTTCAGTATCAATGCCAGCCGGAAACTGGACTCTCGCGTATCCATTATTTTCAGTCGTTGCAAAAGGGCTATCAGCGAAGGAGACGCCACCATCAACTGACAAATACATATCAACTTGACTCGTGGATATTGGGGCAATATTCGTGTCACCAACGTGCCACCGCACGGTTCCGATACTGCCGAGGGTACCCCCATCATTTGGCTCTGCAACGGAGAATGATTTACCAACGAGCGGTTTTGCAGCGATGTCGATCGTGGTTGAATCGGAGTTTCGCCCACCGAACTCATCTCGAGCCGTTAATACCATCGTCATGGATCTTGCGATACGAGGCAACTTTTCAACATCATCGTAGTCACCGGAAACAACCGTGGATAACCTTGGCAAATAGCGTTTGGCTACATCCACGGGAGCAAAAGTCCTAAACAGTGGTATCGCTCCGTCATCAGGCGCATCCAGACTTGCGGCGGGACCTAAATCTCGCTGCTCCCATGAGAAGCTCATAGCGTCACCGTCTGCATCCGATGCCTCTCCTTCGATTACCAGAGGCGTCGCCGCCGGTACGGTGTAGCCCGCTCCCGCTTCCACCTCGGGGGAGGTTTTATTTGTTTCCGTTACTGTTCCGCAAACAGAGCCATAAGTCTCAATGTACTCTGCTGCCTCCTCGAAACTGAACGAGTGGAACATAGGGTCCGCCTTGCCATCTAGTAAATGGCTTTGGGTTATGTTGTCCGGGGAGCATAGTCCGTTATAACTCATGATGGTGGAGCCCGCGCCAGGTTCAAAAGCAGCGGATGAAGAGCGATTCTCCAAACATGAGCTCGCGTTACTATTGAAAGTATGCGCCATGCTGAATTGGTGGCCAATTTCATGGGCCACAAAGTCGACGGCAAAAGCATCCCCCTCTGTGCCCCCAGTGACACCACTTGCTTTCCTTCCGTTTCGGCATGGTCCGGTGCCCGCCAATCCGCCGCCACCACTCGCAAAGGTATGACCAATGTCATAGTTATCTGGCCCAATAACTTCATCAATTACCCGCTGCGACTCCTCGATAAGGAGGTCTGTATCGTCGTCTCCCTCAAAGGGATCAGTTTCAGCATCGGTAAATAAAATCTCTTCGTTATTGTCTACAAGCTGAAACCCCACCAGCAGTTCCAGTTCAAAAATGCCGTTAACACGATTTACCACCTTGACCACGGCAGCAAGGGTTTCCTCAACCGTGTCACCATGATAGGCGCTATATTCACCCGTGGTGGCCACCGCCAATCGGTAAGTTCTAAGCTCAGAGCCCCTCTTTCTCGCTTGATCCCGACCTACCTCAGGTCTGGCAGCGGAATTTTGAAATCGCTGACTCAAAGTTTTTTTGTGCAATGAATTATGCTCTTCGACACCGCACTGAAATGGCTGACCCTGACGCTTTTTGCTTCTGGCAAAGTAACTCGTAACCCTCGCTTTGTTATTTGGATCTACCGGATCAATCATCCACCTGCCATTGGGGGAGAGCACCTGAACACTCAATCCGGATGGAGTAAGTTCCATTTGGGCGGTTGCCATGTCCCCACTCACCGAGTGTCCTTCGAAGGCGCGAATCTCAGGAAATTTTTGCGCAAGGGCAGGGCTCAGCGTTCTTGATAACCTGAATTCAAACGTGCGAAAAGCCCCCGAAGGCGTCGGCAGGTCCAACAAAAAGCTACCGTCTGAAAGGGCCAGATTCTGATCAATATGGTCCTCTAAAGAGGAAAGATCGATCCACAAATCTCTCCGCCCTTCGATATTGTCATCGTTTTTTAATGTGAGGTCGGCTAAGAGAGAAACTGTCTCAGGCACATCAACCCAGAGAGACTGCTGCGCCATTCCCACCGGAGCGACAGTGAGTAAATAAGAGAGTAACGCAAGGACCGGTAGCTTTTTCGTCAAATTCATGGACATCCCCTCTCTTACAAAGAACGAGCTCCTCTACACGATAAAGCAGCTTCAGTTCGATAGCCACACAATTAACTTACCGAACAAACCTCGATCAGATAACAGTTCTCTCCCATCCTCGCGAGGAGCTCAATAGCCACTGGGTTTCAGGCAAAGCATTGATGACCGATTACCACCTTGTATACAGTCTGGGCGAAAAATGGTTTAACATTGGCGCCGCTGGGGGTTGACGACTCCCCGCTTACAAACTCTCGATACTTGGAAAACCCGCGCTGAGCCTTGCTTTTGCTGCATCGGCGTATCTGTCTCCCGGGCGGTACCCGCCCAATTGGCATGATCAGAGGCATTCATTGGGTTTAGCCACTAGCAAAGCCTAGATTCGAGGCCTAATGCCCGCCTGGGCTATACCGCGTAGCTACGCTCGACTGAGACCAACAGGACGGTTAATGAACGACACACTGACACTGAACAAACTTGAAAAGCTGCTCGAAATGGAAACCCAGATCCGAGCTGAATATAAACCACAGCTTGAAGAGAAAGACGCTTCTATCGCGCAACTAAGCGCGGAGAAGGCAACTCTCGAAACCAAAATTGCCGAGATGGAAAAAACCGTCGCTACACAACTGGCGACCATTACCGAGCTCTCCGGTAAATCCAAGGACACATCCTCTCTTGAGCAGCGCAACCGCGAACTGCACAACCGCTCAGAAAACATGAAAGAAGAAGTGGCATCGGTGAAAAGCCGAATCAAATCCCTTCAGAAAGATCTGGCTGCTGAGCGTGCCGAGCTCGCCGAACTGAAGAAATATGATCCACAGCGGTTACGTAAGAACCTGGACGCCTCCAAAAAGAAACTAGCCGACAAGACCAAAGCGGCTGACAAGCTCCAGAAGTCGCTTAATCAAGTTCGTTCGGAGAACGCTGAGCTAGAGCAAAAAGTCAAAGATCTCGAGGCTAAGCTGGAAGCTACTGAGGCCGAGCGAGCCGATCAGGCTGACGAGGGGCAGCAGGCGGCGGCCTAACTCAAAGGTAAGCCTGACGTGGTGCTGTTAATCTGCGTCACGTTTGGTAGGGTTGGAGTCAAATAAAAGATAAGCCGTTGCAAAGCGCCAACGGCTTTTTTGAATCAACCCGAGACCGCACTCAATATCCATACTTGAGTCGTCAGTCTCCAGTTCACGGGGGAGACCGGTAGTGCAGCAAGCTGTTACCAAGGTAGAAACATCCGGGTTCTATGCAGGCTACAACCGCTGGATCGCTGTAGCGGTCAAAATCATTATTCTTCTACTGGTTCTGTGGGCCTCGGGGGCTGCGGACGCAGCGGATATCCTGCTCGCAATACAGCAAGCTACTATCGATCTGTTTGGTGTTTGGTATATCGGCGCAACAGCGGCGTTTATGGCAATCAGCGTCTTACTGGCGCTTATCCCAGCCACAGGGAAACGCCGGTTGGGCAGCGCCGGTGTGGAGCCAGAATTTGGTCGCTTCGCCTGGTTCTCTATGATGTTTGGTGCCGGTATTGGCGTGGGCATGTTGACCTACTCCACCGCTGAGCCGCTCTATCACTTCGGCAACAACCCCGATGTCATCATGGGGCACGCGGAGGCCCTTACCGCAGGCAACGTTCGATATGCCTATAAGTGGACGCTACTCCACTACGGCCTGACACCCTGGGCGTGTTACGCCGTGGTAGGTCTGTCTCTGGCTTATTTTTCCTACCGAAAAAGCATGCCTCTGACTATTCGGTCTCCTTTTAGCGCCCTGCTGGGCCATCGACTGGGCACCATGACTGGAGGATTGGTCGATACCGCAGCCATTCTGGCTACTGTTATCGGTATCGCCGTGACCATCGGGTACGGCGTGTCGCAGCTGGCTTATGGCTTTCATCAAATTGCTGACTGGAACTGGCTTTTGAAAGACGGCCAACCGAGCATGCTTGCCCTGACGGCAGCTGTTTTCATTATCGTATCGGCATCCATGCTATCGGCGCTGTCAGGAATCGGTCGGGGTATCAAATGGCTTTCAAACCTGAATATGGTCCTGTCATGGCTTCTGCTGTTGGTATTCCTTGTCTTCGGCGCAACCTTATTTGCGGGAGAAGCCTTTATCTATGGGATCTGGGACTACCTCCGCGCTCTACCCACTATGTCTGTAACAGTATGGTCTCCTGAGGACGGTACTGAATCGGCTGGTGCCTTGAGCAGTTGGCAAGCAAGCTGGACTATTTTTTATTGGGCCTGGTGGATCGCTTTTACTCCCTTCGTAGGCCTCTTTCTTGCGCGCGTGTCAAAAGGCAGGACTATTCGGGAGTACGTGCTGGGAGCCATGGTTCTGCCCTCAGCCATGTGTTTCGCGTGGTTTTGCATTCTTGGAGGTACTGCGCTGGATCTGGAATTGTCCGGCGTCGCAAACGGCAGCATCCTCAATGCCGATTTGTCGGCGCAGTTATTCGCCACACTCGATGTTCTTTTTAGCGTGCCCTGGATATTTCCGATGGCCTGCCTGTGCGTGGTTCTGCTGCTTACCTATCTCATCACCTCGGCTGACTCGGCAGTGCTTGTGATCAATACCATCGTGTCGGGCGGTACCGAGGATGATCACGATCCTCGGCACATTGTGTTGTGGAGCGCCCTGCTTGGCCTTGTCATTGTGACGCTGCTTATTGCAGGCGGATTGGATGCTCTCCGCTCAGTAATGATTATTGGTGCGCTCCCCTTCTCAATTGTTATGGCCTTAATGCTGTTTGCCCTGCTAGTAGTCATTTGGCGGGATCGCAAGCTACCTCACTGAAGGATCGAGAAGGGAATTAGCCTGCATCAGGATTGCTCCCCAATCAGGCGTCTGACCCGAAAGGCCGGGCAAAGCCGCAGAGACGTATTGTTAACCCCTGCGCTAGGGGTGTAACGTAGCGCTTATTCGTAAATCACGTGCACCCAACACCGATAACACGGGATCTAATCTGAGCTGATGTCAGGACTCACATCGCAAAAAATTGGAGGCACTGTGAGCGACTCTCCCGGTGTCGCCGGCTTTCTACGATCAATCATCACCGTGGGTCGCGAGCTGCTGAGCAGCCGAGGGACCAACCCCATTGCCACAGCAACAGGCTTGACCGAGCAATGCCATCAGCTCCTCCACCATCGTGGTGAAGCATCAGGGCTCGCCCTAGCCGATGAAGTCAACAAAGCCTACTTACACTTGGATGAATCGCAGCAACTCCTGTTTTTTCAGTCACTGAACCAAGAGTTTGCAGTGGACCCAACGCAGGTCATTGCCGCTGCAAATCACTACCGCGAACAACCTAATCACGATACGCTTATTCAGGTCACAAAAGCAGTTGAGGCGCCAAGAGTCCGATTATTTCGACGAATGAACATGGCTCCTGGTGGCACTACAGCCTTGGTTAAATTGCGCGGTGATCTGCTTAAGATCCTGCAACAGCATCCCGAACTTAAAGCAGTCGATGCGGATTTGAAGCACCAATTTATCTCTTGGTTTAACAAGGGGTTTCTTGAGCTTCGCGCCATAGACTGGAACTCCCCCGCATTGGTGCTTGAACGCATTATCAAATACGAATCGGTGCATGCTATTAACGGCTGGGATGATTTGCGCTCCCGCTTACGGGGAGATCGTCTTTGCTATGCGTTTTTTCATCCGGCGCTCCCAAATGATCCGCTGGTTTTTGTGGAGATCGCACTGACAAGGGGTATCCCAACAGCAATTTCTCCACTTCTCGACCTTTCCAGAGAGACAGACCCAAACGCTGACTTTGATACGGTGGTGTTCTACTCAATCAGCAACTGTCACCCGGGGCTCGCCGGCATTTCCTTCGGCAACTTCCTCATCAAGCAGGTAGTCGAGGAAATCAGCAAGCGACACGCGCAGGCAAAAACGTATGTCACACTTTCGCCGGTGCCGGGCTTTCACAGATGGCTATCAGAGACTGCCTCCGAGCACGGCGTTGATGCCGCCCAAATTCAGGCAATGGCCAAGTCTCAGGGTGAGAACGCGCCCATTGCCTCTCGTGATGTGGCGCTAAGACTGTGTGCTCATTATTTGATCAACGAGAAAAGCGGGCATCTTGCGATGGATCCAGTGGCCCGATTCCACCTTGGCAATGGCGCACGACTGGCCGGTATTCACTGGGCAGCAGATCTTAGCGAGAAGGGACTCAAGCAGTCCGCGGGTATCATGGTGAACTATCACTATGACATCAGCGCTATTGAGCGCAATCACGATGCCTACTTCGATCGTGGAGAAATCGCCGTTACCAAAGGCATTAATCGTTTACTTGGCTGAATCTCGGCTGAGCCGGTCGAAATAATCTCGCGCAGCGCTCATCACTCTTGGCGCCAAAATCAGCGTACTGATCATGGTGGGAATGGCCATCAAACCGTAGCTTCCTGAAATCAGGTTGAACACTACGTCAATGCTAACCGTCGCGCCGAACACAACGGCAATCACAAAGAACCATCGAAATAGCGGTTGCCATTTCGCACCCACCAGAAATCCAAAACATTTCGCGCCGTAATACCACCCCGTAAACATCGTTGTCGTACTTAAAATCAACGCAACAAAGCCGAGGGCGATCAACCCCAATACGCCCATTGAGGCTTCGAAGGCATCGGCAGTCAGGGTGATTCCTGACAGGCTGCCGGGAGACTGCCAGTTTCCCGCCAATAGAATGACCAGAGCGGTACAAGTACAAACCAAAAGCGTATCGAAGATGGGTCCAAGGGTGGCAACCATACCCTCACGAATAGGTTCGCGTGTTTTCGCCGCACCATGGGCCATCACCTCGGTGCCAACGCCGGCTTCATTGGAAAAAACACCGCGGCTAACGCCGATCAACATAACACCAACAAAACCGCCGCCAATTGCCGTTGGCTGGAATGCCTCGGTAAAAATGAGCGCAATAACAGCGGGAACCTGGGACCAATGACTCACAATGACCCACAGGGTCATACACAAATAGACCAGCACCATGAGAGGAAGGGTGGCTACTGCCACTCTGGCAACGCGGGGCAGCCCACCAAAAATGACAGACCCAACCAACAGCGCTAGCCCGAGCCCCGTCACCGGGGCTGACCACGGCGGCGGCGCACCAGCAAAAATCGTGTCGTTTATCAGCGCTGTCAGTTGGTTCGCCTGAAACATGGGTAGAGTGCCGACGAGTCCCGCTAGCGAAAACAAGATCGCCAGCGGATAAAAGCCGCGCGGCAGCGCCTCACGGATGACGTACATCGGTCCGCCTTGAAGCTGCCCCAAACTATCGTGGCCCCGATACATGACACCCAGGGAGCAGGTAAAAAACTTTGTAGCGATACCGACCAGCGCTGACATCCACATCCAAAACACCGCACCCGGTCCCCCAGCCGCGATGGCCAGGGCTACCCCTGCGATATTGCCCAAACCCATGGTGTTCGATAAGGCCGCAGCGAGCGCCTGAAAGTGACTCAGCTCTCCCGGCTCATCGGGGGTATCAAATTTTCCAGACATTACCGCAAAAGCGTGACCAAGATATCGGTAAGGTAAGGCGCGGGAAAACAGCAGGAAAAAAAGCCCGCCACCCAGTAACAAGGCGACCATGGGAGCGCCCCAAATCGTGTCGACAAACACAAGGGAGAGAGCTTCGAGCGCGTCGATCATAGGCGACATCCAGAAAATCGATCGGTCACCCTATCACAGCGCCGATAGCAAAGAATCCATCGCCCATCAGGTACCCACGATACGGCCGCCCGAACGAACTCGGGGGTGATGGGGGCCCACTCAAGGGGCGTTTTCCAAGGGGCATTTCCTTAGGGGCGTCTCCGTGGGGCCACTACCCAGGAGGTTCTTCCCAACGGGCTCTCCCCTGAATGCACTGGTACCCTACTCATCAGACAGTGCTAACGGTCAAGGAAAGAAAAAGCCCCCTGCCTGCAGAAATTTAGCCGCCAACAGGGTACTGTGTTGCCCCCACCAAGGTGGGCTCGCGCGCGAGCGCAGTGACGTCTCCTGCAGGCCTCAGCCCCTTTAGTCTTGTTGGAAGAAACCTTTAGAAACTGAAACAAGGAAACAACAATGTTTAGTCACATTATGGTTGGTGCGAATGATATCGACGCCGCCAAGACATTTTACGACGCAACCCTAGGCGCTCTGGGCTACGGTCCCGGTGTTATTGATCCCAAGGGCCGAGTTTTTTATGTTACCGACTCAGGAATCTTTGCCATTACAGTGCCCATCGATGGCAATCCTGCGACCCATGGCAACGGCTCGACCATTGGCTTTGCAGCGGCAACAACCGAGGCAGCAGATGCATGGCATGCGGCCGGCCTGGCCAATGGCGGTACTGCCTGCGAAGAGCCCCCGGGAGTTCGCGAGGGTGATATGGGGGCCCTCTATCTCGCCTACCTGCGCGATCCATCAGGGAACAAACTCTGCGCCTTATTGCGGGTGTAAATTACCCATGGGCTCGCAGCGTATGCACGGGCCCTTTCCATCACCTCATCTTTAATTCTCGAGAACTCCGCTTGTGATGTTCTGAGGAGAACGAGGTCGGTCTTTTGCCGCCTGTTCATGGCTCCCGGCGCGGTATCACAGCATGATCATTGTGTGGATAATAACTTCGACCCAACATTAAGAATAAGACGGGAAGACAATTCAATGACGGGAAGCGAAGCTACCGGCGCCATCCACCATTTCATGCGGCTTGACGGTGCTGGGGGCGCTTCACCTGTTGAACACACCACCTCGATTGCGTCTGGCCTCTGGGTTCATCTTGATGGGGCACACCCCGACAGCCGTTCCTGGTTGCAGGACCACACGAACCTTATCCCCACGGCGATCGAGGCCCTGCTTGCACCAGAAACTCGACCCCGTCTGGCAACCCGAGGCGCCAACCTTCTGCTGACGCTTCGGGGCATTGGCCTCGATAACTCGCATGGACTGGAGGACATGATTTCCCTGCGAATTTGGTGCGATGGAACACGCATGATCTCGACGCGGCTCCGCTCACTGAAATCAACTCAGGACGTGCGCGAGGCACTAAAAGAGGGTGAAGGACCTACCTCGATCAGCCAGCTGTTGATCTTGTGGGTAGAGCATATGCTCAAGCGGATGGAGGCTCCTCTTCAACATCTTGAAGAGTCGATCATTGATATGGAAGACAGAGTTCTTGAAGCTGGAGAGCAGACCAGCCATGCTGATTTAAGCCAGCTACGCAGACAAATTCTCGGGCTCCGACGTTTTCTGGGGCCCCAACGTGAAGCGCTGCTGGCACTCGCTGGCGCCAAGGTAGACTGGCTCGATGATTTGGCTCGTGCTCAACTCCGTGAAAGCGGCGAGCGTCAGTCGCGGCATGTGGACTTACTCGACCATATGTACAGCAGGATAGCCGTCGCACAGGAAGAGCTGCGGAACACCCTGTCAAATCAAATGAATCAACGCATGTATGTCATGTCCATTGCGGCGGCGCTGTTTTTGCCCCTGAGCTTTTTCACCGGGCTGATGGGCATTAATGTGGGCGGCATGCCCGGTATCGACTATGCCCACGCCTTCTGGATCGTCGTGGGCCTTTGCGGCATCGCCATTTCAGGGCTGCTATTTTTGTTCCGAAAACGGGGATGGTGGTAATCTTTACACAATCGCATTGCTAAATCCCGGCGTAAGGTATCAACCTTGGCAGTGACACAAGCCTCATGGCCGTCGGTTAAAGAGAGCTGCGCAACGACGTAATCTTCGAAAAAGCGCCGTGCGTTGCCCAACATCAAACGGAAAATTGTTATGAACCAAGCATTACCCGCACGCGCTAAATTCCATCACATGAAAGACGGAACTGCGGAAGACTGGGCCATTATTGGCGGTGAAGCCAAAGCCTTTGCGGCAACGGTTTATGAACGCATCATAGATCACTTGAAATTGCTAAGCGGCGATTGCGGAGGCTTTCCAGTAGATCGCCTTACCCATTGTTTGCAAACTGCAACATTGGCTCATAAAGACGGCAAAGATGATGAATATGTTGTCTGTGCATTACTTCATGACATTGGTGACACTCTTGGTCCGACGAACCATGCGGATATCGCTGCGGCCATTCTTGAGCCCTACATCAGTGAAGAAAACCATTGGATGGTCAAACACCACGCTATTTTTCAGGGCTACTACTTTTTTGAATATCTAGGCCTCGATCGAAACCTGAGAGAGCAATACCAGGACCACCCTTATTACGAGCGCACGTTGGAATTCATTGAAAAATACGATGCACCAGCGTTTGACCCCGAAGCTGAGACTTATGGACTCGAATTTTTTGAGCCCATTCTGAAAACGGTCCTCGCGCGCCCTAAAAAATCCCTCTACATGAGCGAAGACAACACACTGTTCGATTGATCAGTGTTGCTCAAGGCTATCGAGTGCGGCCACCGCCGCACTTATCAATCCAGCATTGCTTTTTATTATCTCCTTTTCGCTATTTCGTCCTCAAGCAATGCCCAGACCGCACCCATTGAAACAGCACCCCTCGAAGAGATCGTAGTCTCCGCCAGCCGCAATCTGCTTGATCAAGCGCTGAGTGACAGCACTACAATCTATAGGCTGTATCCACGGCAAGCGATCGGGGCGCGGCATTCCATTGCCGATATGCTGATACAAGCACCGGGGGTCAGCTATAACGGACAAGGGGGTCTTTTTCAAAGTTACAGCCTGCGAGGCTTTAGCCGCTGGCGCATCCGCACCGAGGTTAACGGCGTGCCTCTGCTGATTGACCGGCCCGCGGGAAGCTCTGCCTCCTTCATTCCGAGCTCACTCGTTGATCAGATCACGATTAGTCAGGGCCCTGGCTCGACGCTGTATGGCTCGGATGCAATGGGCGGCGCCGTTAGCCTCAGCACAGTCAAGCAGGGAACTCCTTCCTATAGGCTTCAATGGCAGGACAATGATGGTCAGTTGATGCTTTCCGGCTCGGGCAGCATTAATTCCGCGATCTCGGGGGGATTGGCCTTGCGGAAAGCAAACAATGCAACCGACGCTAACGACAATCCACTGAATAGCGGCTTTGAGCAAGTAGCCCTGAGTTTGCATGGACAAACTCAATGGCAAAACCTCACCCTCAGCGCCAGCTGGCTCCCCGTCCGTGGTCGCGACATTGGCAAGTCCAACGCAAACTTTCCAGACACCGCGGCCGCTCACTACCCTCATGATGACCACAGCATCGCCACCGTAGAACTTCGCCGTGATAAACGCTGGCTGGCCCGGCTATACCACCACCGACAAGATTGGGCCTCAATAACCGAAACCTCAGAAGGACAGGGAAATCGAACCGATTTCGACGCCGACACCATCGGTGCACTTCTGTATCACCAAACTCCTTTTTCGATCGGTGAGGGCCGCGCCGGTATCGAATGGTTGGGTCGCCGCAATGTAAAGATAAACACGGTCACGCTCGCGCCGGCTGAGACATCAGATTTGTTTGAAAGCGGCTTTAGTGGCAGTCAGGATGGCATCGGGCTCTTTATCGATCATGTGTGGACCCATCAGGATATAGCGCTTGAGCTTGGTGCTCGCTATGACCACGTTGCGCAAGAGGGATTAGGTGCGTCAATCGACGATGGCGCCTGGAGCACCACCCTCGCACTATCGTGGCAACCAGATAGCCCCTGGCATCTCAGCGGCAAAATAGGCACAGGCTTTCGTTTTCCCACTCTTACCGAGCGGTTTTCGAAAGCGGCGACTCCTCGAGGCATTCTGCTCGGAAACCCCTCGCTCACATCGGAACAAAATGAATCGCTGGAACTGCGCGCGGATTACCACAGCAATGGCTATCAACTTTCTGCCGCTACCTACTACAACTGGCTTGATAACTATATAGAACGGGTGATTCTGGAACCCGGAATCCGGACTTATATCAATACCGAACAAGCCTCGCTCTGGGGCTATGAAGTGATGCTGCAGTGGCAGCTCCCGGCGGGGTTGAGTCACCGACTGCAATATCAATACCAGCGGGGCACATCGAATAATGATGAGTGGCTGTCAGATCTAAACCCCCCTTCCTGGCGCTATGGTGTGCAATGGCTATCACCAGAGTTCGAGTTCCAGACAGAGCTTGTCTATCGGCCATCAAGGGACTTAGCGGGCCCAGGCGAGCAACCCCTGGACTCCGCCACATGGTTGGACAGCCAACTTAGTTTCAATTGGCTTAAACATGCCAAGCTGACGTTTTTTATTAATAATTTATTCAACGAGGCCTACCGGGGTAGCGCAGACGAGCAGGCGCCCTTTCAACCTGGTCGAACCTTTGGGCTCGGCATCGAGTGGACCCCTTCCTAGGGAAATCAACAGTCTCCGTATCCAGGCAGGAAATAGTCTGAATCCACCCTTGGATAGACCTCAAAAGAGGATAGACTCACCCCTTGGATAATCGACGAGCCGTCTGCCCATCCTCGGCAACGCCGCCATGTAAAGCACAAGAGGCCACCATGAAGCTGACCCCCCGCGCGTTTTTCATTTTCATACTCACCCTCCTATTTCAATTTGCCTTGCACTCATCGGTGCATGCCGCAGATAGCGAGAGCGGCGAGGAAAAGAAACCGGGACCCTATGAGGGACTGAAATGGCGAAATATTGGGCCCGCCTTCATGTCAGGAAGGATTGCGGATATCGATTGGGATCCGACCGATAACTCGGTTTGGTATGTGGGCGTGGGTTCGGGAGGTGTATGGAAAACCATCAACGCCGGTGTTACCTGGACCCCCATCTTCGATAAGCAGACAGCTTACTCCATTGGCAATGTAACCGTTGATCCGTCGAATCCCCATCGTATCTGGGTGGGTACCGGTGAGGATGTTGGAGGACGCCACGTAGGATTTGGCGACGGTATCTATCGATCCGATGACGCGGGTAAGACCTGGGTGAAAAAAGGGCTGGAGGAGTCTCAGCACATCTCAACAATTCTGGTTCATCCCAATGACTCCAACACCGTGTGGGTTGCTGTACAGGGGCCACTGTGGACCAAGGGCGGGCAACGCGGTTTTTTCATGACCACCGATGGCGGTGAGACCTGGGAAAAAACCTTGGGTGGTGGTGAATGGACCGGCGTCAGCGATATCAAAGTGGACCCAAGAAACCCAGATGTGCTTTACGCCGCCACTTGGCAACACCATCGAACAGTTGCGGCTTACATGGGCGGTGGACCCGAGAGTGGTATTCACAAGTCCACCGACGGCGGCCGAACCTGGACCGAATTGAAAACCGGGCTCCCCGAAGGCAACAAGGGCAAGATTGGTCTGGCGATCTCAGCGCAGAACCCGGACGTCTTGTACGCTGCAATAGAACTCAACCGCCGGGAGGGCGGAGTCTGGCGTTCAGACAACCGGGGCGGTAGCTGGGTTAAAGGCGCTGACGCCGTGGGTGGCGGCACCGGCCCTCACTACTATCAAGAAATTTTTGCGAGCCCCCACCAATTTGATCGGCTCTATCTTGTGGGCCCCACGGTCCAGAAGTCGGAGGACGGTGGCAAGACATTTAGCCCAATGGAGCACCCAAATCAGCACGGGGACATGCACGCCATCGTCTTCCACCCTACCGATCCCGATTACATCATGATGGGGACCGATGGTGGCGTCTATGAAAGTTTCGATCTGGGCGCGACGTGGCGCTACATGGAAAATTTACCAGTGACCCAGTACTACAAACTGGCGCTGGATGATGCTGAGCCCTTCTACAATATCTACGGGGGTACACAAGACAACAATACCCAAGGCGGCCCGTCACGCACCGACAATGTTCACGGCATTCGCACCGCCGACTGGCAGGTGGTGCTGGGAGGAGACGGCCACCAGCCCGCAACTGAGCCCGGTAATCCCGATATTCTCTACGCCCAGTGGCAGCGCGGTAACCTCACTCGAGTCGATCTAAAAACCGGGGAATCGGTTTACATCAAGCCTCAGCCAGCGGCTGGTGATCCTCCCGAGCGCTACAACTGGGACTCACCCATCCTGGTCAGCCCACACAACCCAACAACGCTATTTTTTGGGTCCCAACGAGTCTGGCGGTCAGAGGATCGCGGGGATTCCTGGACAGCGATTTCGCCCGACCTGACCCGCAATGAAGATCGCATGTTGATGCCGCTCATGGATCAGACCTGGGGCTGGGATGCGCCCTGGGATATGTATGCCATGTCGGACTACAACACCATCACCTCGTTGGCGGAGAGCCCAATTGCAGAGGGACTTCTGTATGCGGGCACCGATGATGGATTGATTCAGATCTCCCAAGACGGTGGTAACCGGTGGCGACAAATAGAAGTGGGCAGTCTCCCGGGCGTGCCAAAAACCGCTTTTGTTAACGACATTCGCGCCGATCTCCACGATGCAGACACGGTCTATGTCGCTTTGGACAACCACAAATATGGAGACTTCAAGCCTTATCTTTTGGTGAGTCGAAACCGGGGTAAAAGCTGGAAAAGTATTACCGAAGGAATCCCCGAACGGCATCTTGTCTGGCGTGTGGTACAGGACCACGAAAAGCCGGGACTGCTCTTTGCCGGTACCGAGTTCGGGGTGTTTTTGACATTGAATGGCGGCGAATCCTGGGCCAAGTTCAGCGCCGGGATGCCGACGATTTCGATTCGCGATATACAGATACAGCGGCGGGAGAACGACTTAGTGGCCGCAAGTTTCGGGCGTGGTTTCTTTGTACTCGATGACTACTCGGCTCTGCGGGAACTCGCAGACGATACCCTGGAACAGGAGGCCGTTCTATTTCCAACTCGAGAAGCGGACTGGTATTTCGAGCGCGGTGTGCTGGGGGCGACTCGGCGAGGATCCCAAGGTGACCAACTGTACGTAGCAGACAATCCACCCTTTGGCGCGGTGCTCACCTATCACTTGTCTGAGGGCTTTCCAACGGCGGAAAAGCAACGCCAGGAAGCAGAAAAAATCGCGATTAAGGAAAATAAAGAAATTAGCTTTCCCGGCTGGGAGACGGTAGAAGCGGAGCGTCGGGAGACGCCACCAGCGCTGATGCTGGTGATCAAAGACAGTGCGGGGGCCGTTATTCGTCGACTCGACGCCCCAACCAAAAAAGGCTTCCACCGGGTGGCCTGGGATTTACGTCACCCCTACTCCGGCGCCATTGAAACCCCGCCCAACTGGCAAGGATTGCCTCCGAGTGGGCTCATGGCGATTCCCGGTGAGTACAGTGCCGAATTGGTGTTAACAAAAGACGGTGCCAGCCGCGTACTCTCAGACCCTGTGTCCTTCACCGTCAAGCGCCTTTATCAGCCCTCATTGGAGGGCGCCCCTCTCGAGGACGTTAATGCCTTTTGGCAGGAGCTGGCACAGGTCTCCGGACAAATTAGCGCCGCTAGCTACGCACTGGAGGACGCGGCTGAAGACATCGAGACCCTCGGCAAAATGCTAAGCGCTTCACCCTCTGCACCTGGCACAATGGAAGTAACCCTGCACAGTTTGCGTCAGGAAGTTCACGCCCTTGAGGAGGCCTTGTCGGGCAATGAATCGAAAGGCTCTATCGGTGCCTACGACGAACACCGGGTAACCAGCTGGCTGTGGCACGCCTACGGAGGAGTCTCAGAATCAACCTATGGACCCACGCCGGCTCATCGTCAGAGCCTCGACAATGCCAAGGCAGAGTTTGAACCCATTCGCGTGCGACTCAATGCCATCCTCGGCGAGGAGCTCCCCGCCTTGAGAGAGTCACTTATCGAGCTTGGCGCTCCCTGGGGTCGCGGGCAGCGCATCCCCGCTTCATGAGCCTACTGGTTGGCTCCACGAGCCAGCCAGAGCCCACGATTCACCCGCCAGGGTTGCGCGTAAGCCGCGACACCAGTCCCCTCGTGATCCCAGCCCCTGCAATGATTCATCTCATGCTCAAATACCTGTGCGGGAGTGGACGCCAGCTGGTGAATAACGCATTGGGCCTCTCCCCATGAGGCGGTCCTGATAGCGCAGGCGTCGATTTCGGGAAGCACGCAAGCGGCCCAGAGGGAATCGATGCCTTCATGAATAACAACCGACACCTCAGCCCTTAGCAAGTCTGGACAGGGCGAACGATCAGCGCCGGCACAGACCTGATCGCTCTCGTCCTGATAAAAAAAGAACAGGTAAACCAACAGCAAACACGGGCAGAAAAGCATGACCAATATCGCTTTCATCGTGTCTTCCGACTCTCCTTTGATGCCATCGATAGGCCCGCTAGTGAATCCCTACTCGATAAAGCTGCTGATGTGGTCGAGAGGTTTTTTTATCGTCGCTGCACGAGGAATCATCGCTTGATCATCGGCGTGTCCCACGACAATGAGCATCGTCGGACGTTCATTACCCGGCCGTGACAGTATCCTGTTCAGGAACTTCATTGGATTTGGCGTATGGGTCAGGGTGGCCAACCCCGCCTGGTGCAAAGCCGAGAGCAACATGCCGGTAGCGATTCCTACCGATTCCGGCACGTAGTAGTTTTTTTGGCGACTGCCATCGTCATCAAGCCTGTAACGCTCGGCGAAAACCGCAATAAGCCAGGGGGCGATTTCCAAAAATGGCTTTTGCGCATCTGTTCCCAAGGGAGACAAATCCTGCAGCCACTCGTCCCCAGCCTTACCCGCGTAAAAAGCCCGCTCTTCCTCTTCTGCTGCTAGGCGGATTTCTCGTTTAATCGACGGATTGGCAACACAGGCAAAGTGCCACGGCTGATGATTCGCCCCCGAGGGCGCTGTGCCCGCAGCGCGAATACAGGTTTCGATCACCTTTCGACTAACGGGACGATCCGAAAAGTCACGAATCGAGCGCCGTGACTGCATGGCGACAAAATACGCCTCTGCTCTGGCGTGGCGCTCGGCTTCACTCAGCTCCTCTGATTTCGGCGCGGGAACGGGGTCGTATCGGTAATCCATAAATCAGGTGCTTGTTCGATACTGCTTTACCGCGCCAAGCAGTGTTGAAATTAGCATTCGTTCATCTTCATTCAACTCGGGGCGCCATACATCGAATAACAGAATAATCCGGTCCTCGTCACTGCGATTCCATGCTTCATGATTGATGCTGTCATCGAAAGCCCAGGCCTCTCCCCGCACAACTTCCCGTTCGTCCTCACCCACCCGTAGGCCACAGGATGGCGGCACTATCAGCGGCAGATGGCAGATCAGGCGCGCGTTTATCATCCCCGTATGAGGCGCGATCGTAGCGCCAGCATTGAGCTTCGAAAAAAGCACCGAAGGGGAAAACCCTTTGATGTGCGTGAGCGGTAAGGATTCCATCAACTTCGCTGTCTCGGGACAGGCCGCCATGACTTCAGGCTCGGGCTCCCCATCGTTCCACAGGTAAGCGGATGTCCAGCTATCGCTGTCGAGAAGGCCGCCATCATCCGCTGGCGCCTTGTCGAGACCGCTGTGAACATAGGGCTTGAACTGATCCTGTCTTTTACTGAGCAAACCGCTGAGTTCACGCTCGATGGTATCGGTCGCACCCTCCAAAGACTCCATCCAAGGGAGATATTCCTTCGGATAAAAAGTTCGATAAGGAAGATGCGGCATGTAAAAGACATGGGGCATTTGCGGAAACTGATCGGTTTCCTGATCTCTGGCTTTCACCCCCATCATAAGATCGAGCGCATCGTTGAACCGCGATGGTGCCGATGCACGCTGATACCCCACGGCCGCCAACTGCTCGATTAAGTGTTGTCGAAAGCGATGACTAAGTTCATTTAGGTGCTCCTGTATGCGACTCAGGTCCTTGGCAATACCATCGGGTACTGATGGCAGGAGAGAAGCGATGCGGAGCGCAAGACTGTAATGAGCCGCGGCATTTTGGTCATCATTTCTACCCGCCAGTAAATCGCCTTTGATAATGAGCGCCCGGAGATTTTTCCCCTCCCGGCTCAACACTTGGTCAACAGCGGCTTCGGCAGCGACTAAATCACCCTGCATCACGCAGGCAAGCGCAAACCCGAGCCAGAGCTGAGCCGTATCGAGACCCGCATCGATACTGCCCTGGAATTGCGCGCGAGCATCCACGGCTCGCCCGGCTTTTAATGCCTTTATACCGGCGTCAAATTGAGCCTCACCCGTCATGACTGAGCACCCTGCATTCGGCAAAAACACCAGCCTGCAATACCACCGGCAACGCCCTGCAATAGTAAGCCCGGCATCGAGCGGGCTGAGGCGAATCCCACTAAACCGAGAGTGGCCTCCATAATGAGATGAAGCGCTACGAGCGCCACGAATCCCGCGGCGAGATACCACGGTAGCGGCTCGCCGCCTACCCAGCGGCGCAGCTTGGCCGCCACCGGGAGTGCGATAGCAAGAGCCAAGGCAATCAACGGCAAATAAGATCCAACCATGCCGAGCCAATCCATCCAAATACTCGCCAGCACATCCCCAAGACTCGGTGTCAACCCAAAGCCACTGACGGTCAGCAGCACCTCTACTGTCGCTATGGCACTCGCAACCAGATATCCCGCTATTACGGCCAAGAAATAAGCCATCACTCCTCGAAGCACAATTTTCCTCTAATATTCCTCGGGCGATCCCATCTCTGGCTAATTAACGACCAGACTAATGCGCACTTACGCCCATCGCTCTTTTCATAACACGGTATAGTACACGGCCCTAATCAGCACTGCGCAGGAGTAGCCAATTCATGTCAATTTTCCTGTCTGTCCGTTCCTGGATAGCGGGGGCGTGCCTCTGCTGCGTCGCGATCAGCGCGACGGCAACCGACTATCACATCAACGTCCTTGCCACCGGACTGGATAAGCCCTGGTCCATTGCGGAACTTCCCGCCCGGCAAGGCTTTCTGGTCACAGAGAAATCGGGGCAACTCTTGCGACTTAGTCGCGATGGCAGCGTCAGCACAATATCGGGCACACCTGAGGTTTACTTCAAGAGTCAGGGGGGGTTGCTCGACGTCGTCACCGATCCTGCTTTTACCGACAATCAACGCATTTATCTTTCCTATGCCGGGGGTGACGAAGACAGTAACCGTACGACCGTCGCCAGTGCCCGGCTGGTCGACCAACAGCTAGAGGACGTCTCGGTTATCCTCGAGGTCAATCCAAGCAAGGCAAAGGCGGCCCACTACGGTGGCAAGCTGGCATTTCTTCCTGACGGCTCCCTGTTGGTCAGTGTTGGCGAGGGGTTCGAATATCGGGAGCAGGCACAATCTCTCGACAGCGAGATGGGGAAGTTATTGCGGATCCTGCCCGATGGCACGGCACCGGCCGACAACCCTTTTCCGGATCGGGCCCCACGGGTCTACAGCTTCGGGCATCGAAATCCTCAGGGACTGGCGGTGGATCAGGCTTCTGGCACCATCTGGATGACGGAACATGGCCCAAAAGGTGGCGACGAGCTCAATCGGATCGTCGCGGGTAACAACTACGGCTGGCCCGCAATTACCTATGGGGTTGATTACTCCGGAGCAATCATTTCGCCTTACACCGAAGCGGAGGGCATGGAACAACCGATTGTTCACTGGGTGCCCAGTATCGCCCTGTCTGGGCTTGCCATATATCGCGCCGACGGTTTCCCAGATTGGGATGGAAGTCTGCTGATCGGTGCACTCAAGGATCAAAAATTATATCGCCTGGCACCGACGGAATCGGGTTTTGAGCAAACCGAACCGTTTCCTGATGTGACTGGCCGTATCCGTGATGTGAGGATCGCCAGCGACGGAAGCATTGTTGCTCTTTCTGACGAGGGGTCGGTCTATCAGATCCTCCCCAGCAGCGAGAATGACCACAAGGGCGCAAGCCATGATTGAACAGCCGCTGACGTTGCCCTGTGGCGCCTCACTGCCTAACCGTCTCTGTAAGGCGGCCATGACCGAAGGATTGGCTGACCCCTTGGGACAAGCAACACCCGCTTTGACACAGCTTTACGGTCTCTGGAGTGATGGTGGCGCCGGGCTACTGCTATCGGGAAACGTACAGATCGACGGGGATCATCTCGAGCGCCCAGGCAATGTCATCATTGACAGCGAGCCCGGCGAAGAGGCGATGAGCGCATTGCGGCGATGGGCTGAGGCAGGCAAGCGTGGCGGCAACCACTTCTGGGCCCAGATCAGTCACGCCGGTCGCCAGTGCCAAAAAATGGTAAACCCCCACCCAAAGGCTCCCTCCGCGGTGAAACTGGGCCTTCCCGGCGGCCAGTTCGGGGAACCCGTGGCTATGTCTGAGGCGGATATTAAAGCAGTGATTGCCGGCTTCGCCCGCTGTGCGCGGGTTCTTAAAAATGCGGGTTTTACCGGAGTTCAATTACACGCAGCCCACGGCTATCTACTCTCTCAATTCCTGAGTCCACGCTCCAATCAGCGCGAAGATCAATGGGGTGGCGGCCTCGAGAATCGCGCCCGGGCATTACTCGAGTCAGTGCGGGCAGTCAGGGACGCAGTGGGGCCCTCTTTTCCCGTGGGCGTCAAACTCAACAGCGCTGACTTTCAGCGCGGTGGCTTTGATTTCGAAGAGAGCCTTCAGGTTGCCAAGTGGCTCGAGGCTGAGAGCGTTGACCTACTGGAAATCTCCGGCGGCACCTATGAGCAACCGCGGCTTCTGAATGTCGACGGGATCGAGCCCGTCGAGGACCAATCGGTGAAAGCGTCGACCAAGGCACGAGAAGCCTATTTCGTCGATTTCGCTCAGGCCATGCGTAAAGAAATAACCATGCCCTTGATGGTCACTGGAGGACTCCGACGCCTGGACGCCATGGAGGACGCGCTGGCGAGTGGCAGTGCAGATGTAGTCGGTATTGGACGACCTCTATGTGGGATGCCAAAAGCGATGAATGAATTACTCGCGGGCACGGCGGAACTACCCCGCTTTGAGAATCAACTCTCACTGCTGCCACCTTGGCTCAAATTTCTCGAGGGCATCAACCTCTTTAAAACCGTCGGCACTTTCGCAACCCAGTATTGGTACTACGAGCAAATCAGCATCCTTGGCCACACGGGTGCTATTGATCCACAACTCTCCGTCTTCAAAGCTACCCAGCGGCAAATGAAATCGGCCAAGGCGTGGGTCGCTGCCAGAGCGGCGAGCCGCTGAAAGATCCGCGATGAACATATGGGTAGACGCCGACGCTTGCCCCGTCGTCATCAGAGACATCCTTTGCCGTGCAGCGGTAAAACGCCAGATTGAAACCACCTTCGTCGCCAATCAGGCGATTCGCCTGACGCCTTCGCCATGGCTCAAAAGCCTGCAGGTGCCGAAGGGCTTTGATGTGGCGGATGATGAAATCGCCAGCCGAGCACAGGCTGGAGATCTGATCATTACTGCTGATATCCCGCTGGCTTCAGAGGTGCTTGCAAAAGGGAGTTTTGTTATCACCCCGCGGGGTGAGCAGTACACCGCGAATAACATTAAACAACGGCTGCAAATGCGGGACTTCATGGAAACCATGCGATCATCGGGCGAGCATACCGGTGGACCACCGCCACTCAATCAAACAGACCGGAAGCATTTCGCCGATCAACTCGACAGACTCCTGCAGCGGCATGCCAAAACCTGAGTATTTTCCAGCTCGAAGACTGAAGATTACGACCCCCACCCATATTGCGCTTTACTCGCTCTGTGCTGATGACGTGATGAAGGCAGGCCTCTCTCGATGACGGTGAAGCGTGAAATTCTGCTTCTGGCGGTTTGCTCGGCGGTGGTCACTGCCAACGCTTACTATATCCACCCGATCATCAGAGCCGTGGCGGATACATTTGCCGTTAGCGAGAGTCAGGTGGGGTGGGTGCCCGCTTTTAATCAGGCTGCGCTAGCGCTCGGGGTGGTTCTGCTTTTACCCCTCGGGGACCGGGTAAATAACCGAATTCTGGTGAGAGCCTGCCTACTTTCTCAAGTACTTGCACTGGGTGTGATGGCCACGTCTCCAAGCTTCTGGCTGTTCACCCTCGCCTCAACGGTGCTGGGCTTTACGACGGTTACGCCCTATCTGCTGCCCGCCTACGTGTCACGGCGTATTGATGTAACCAAGCTCGGCTATGCCACCGCCATGCTGACGGCCGGCGTGATTGCCGGAGTTCAACTATCGCGATTGCTCTCAGGTTTGATCGGAGAATTTACAGACTGGCGCTGGGTCTATGCCATGGCCGCGATTTTTATGGCAATAGCAGCCTTGGCGCTGCCAAAAATTATGGTAGAAGAAAAGGTCAGCACAGCTCCCGTTCGTTATCGCACACTCATTTTGTCCTTGATCGATATTGCCCGGTCGCATCCCAGAGTCATCAAGTCGGGCCTGATTCAGGGGCTTAACTTCGCCATGTTTATCGCCATGTGGTTGGCCATCAGCCTTCATCTGACCAGCGATGCCTTGGGCCACGGCTACGATCTAGTTGGATACCTAACAGCTTTTTCAGCGGTGGGTCTCTTGACCACGTCGACGCTGGGTAAATGGGCAGATCGTCGCGGCGCGGAGCAGGCACGCCTGGTGCTTGCCTTGATTCAGCCGGTTGGGCTAGGCCTGCTTTTAACCGCAGGTGAAAACTGGTGGTGGCTTCTACCGCCGATTGCGCTGCTCAGTGTTGTCGGGCCGTTAATAGATATCACTGGCCGCATGACCGGACTGCGGGAGGATCCCAGCGTGCGCACCCGCCTTATGGCCCTGTATGTGGGCATGATGTTTATGGGTGGCGGGCTGGGCAGCTGGTGGGGAACCCTGGCCTACGCGCTGGGCGGTTGGTCAGGCATCGTCGCCTTGTTAATGATATTGTCAGCGAGTATCTGTTTTCTCTCATGGCAAGAGGCCAGAGGAGGCGTCAACTGATGGCGACCAAGGAATGGCAGGCGGCCTCGTTCAATCATCCGGGCTATCGCCGCCCGGTCGACAAATCGTTACCTCATCAGATCACACGATGATTTTTTGACAACTTCGCCGGCGTGGTGGTTTTTCCAGCAGATCATGCGCCACAGACATAATTCAAACCCAGACAAATACTGAGACCCGAGTTCTACTCGCGCTCTGCCGCATACAGCGCCATCACTTCTGCAATCTCGGCATCATCAAGGCGGTCTCGACCATTCGCAAACGCTTCAGCAAACCGTCCATACATGGCCGCATTCAAGGCATTGGCGCTGCCGCAGTCTCTTGTCGCCACCACCTTGCCGGGCACGCCAGCAATGATGGAGTTCTCGGGAAATACGCTGTTTTCAGTCACGATGGTATTCCCGGCAACAATCGAATTGGCGCCAATTTTGGCTCCATCCATGATGGTCGCGTTAATGCCGATAAGGCATCGGTCACCGATTTCACAGCCGTGTAGAGTGACGTGATGGGTAATGGAGCAGTCCTCACCGACAATCGTTGGGGTCATTGCGCCCACATGGATCATGACGAAATCCTGAATGTTGGTGCGCGCTCCAATACGAATCTCAAGAAACTCAGCGCGAGTCACAACATTGGGCCAAATAGAGGCGCCCGGGCCTATGGTGACCTTGCCATACAGCCAAGCACTTTCATGAATGAACGCAGGGTTATCCAGCGTTACGCTGTCGCTAATGTGTCCCATGAGAATATCCTTTCCGTTTCCTCGAAATGGCAAGTGGCATGTGGTTCACCCACTACCTGCGGTAGAGTATCGCACCCGAAAGGGTGATCCTATCCACAGAGACCATACAAACTCAGAGTTTTCCATCGATGCATAGTCAAGGCGACGACTCAAGCTTATCTGGCGATAGCCGTATCCTGCTGGGAAAGCTGTGGCGGCAGGTGTCCCCAGTGCTCAGAGGCAATCGTCGGCGAGTCGGGCTTGCCCTGCTGTGCCTTCTGGCAGCGAAAGCCGGCTTGCTTGTGATCCCTTTTCTACTGAAAGCTCTGGTGGATGGCCTTGATAATCCGCCGGAGCTGGTTGGCTTTCACTGGCTGCTGATTTTAGTCCTGGCTTATGGGGGCGCGCGCTTCGCCAATACCCTGTTTGCCGAATTGCGGGACACCTTGTTTGGGCGCGTCACCGAGCGAGCCATGCGCATCATCAACCTGCGGGTGTTTCAGCATGTGCACAGCCTCGATCTGGAGTACCACCTCAATCGGCAGACAGGAGGTCTGGCCAGAGATATCGAGCGCGGCATCAATGGCATCAGCTTCCTGATGCGATTTTTTATCTTTAACATCGCGCCGACTCTGCTGGAAATTACGGTGGTGGCTTGCATTCTGTTTATTAATTATGGCGTCACATACAGCGCGGTCGTCATTATCTCGGTCCTTATTTATGGCGTTTTCTCCTTCCGAGCGACCCAATGGCGTACCCGGTTTGTTCGCGAGATGAATTCCGCAGATTCCAACAGCAATACTCGCGCCGTTGACAGCCTGCTCAACTATGAAACAGTCAAATACTTCAACAACGAAAAGTTTGAGGCTAGCCGCTTCGATGAGTCGCTGGCCACGTGGGAAAAAGCACGACGCAATAACCGACTCTCGCTGTTTGCCCTCAACGGGGGTCAGGCTGCCATCATCGCCCTGAGTCAGACGTTGATGCTTGCTATGGCAACGACGGGGGTTCGCAGCGGCACCATGTCGTTAGGTGATTTCGTGCTGATTAATCAATTTATGTTGCAGCTATTCATTCCCCTCAGCTTTCTGGGGTTTGTTTATCGGGAGATTAAAGCGTCTCTCGCTAACATTGAGCGGCTTTTCGGCATTCTGGATACACCGGCCAGCATCGAAGAAAAGCCCGAAGATCCGTGCCTGTCCATTCACAACGGTACCATCGCCTTTGAGCAGGTTTGCTTCTCCTATCGAGAGAGTCAACCAGTGCTTAGGGATTTATCTTTCACGGTAACCGGCGGCCAAACCGTTGCGCTGGTGGGGGCCAGCGGAGCCGGCAAGTCGACCATCGTCAAGCTGCTGTTTCGTTTTTACGATCCTGAGGCAGGCGTTATTCGCATCGATGGTCAGGCAATAAACGCCATCACTCCCAGCTCCCTAAGACAGTCCATCGCAATTGTTCCCCAGGACTGCGTGCTCTTTAACGACAGCCTGCGGGAGAACATTCGGTATGGAAGGCCCACCGCCAGCGATGATGAGGTGGAACAGGCGGTAAACGCCGCTCATCTGGAACAATTCGTGAGGCAGCTACCCGAGGGCTTGGACACGACCGTTGGCGAACGAGGCCTGAAACTTTCGGGAGGCGAACGTCAGCGCGTTGCGATTGCACGCGCTGTACTCAAAGACGCACCTATTCTCATTTTTGACGAGGCAACCTCGAGTCTTGACAGCCAATCCGAGCAGGCGGTTCTCGCCGCCTTCAGGGAACTGGCTGGACGTCACACAGCGCTGGTCATTGCGCATCGCTTATCGACGATTGTGGATGCCGACAATATTGTCGTTATCGATGCGGGCCAGGTCGTTGAGTCCGGCACCCATGAACAGCTTCTCGCGCTGCAAGGACACTATGCCGGACTTTGGCAAGCACAGCTGCGAGAGACCATTTAACTCATGATTATCTTCGAAAATATTGCGCTTCGCCGAGGAGCCCAGCAACTATTCGCCAACGCGTCGGTAACACTTCAGCCCGGACAAAATGTCGCGCTAATCGGTGCCAATGGCGCCGGCAAATCCAGTTTGTTCGCCCTGTTGTTAGGCGAGTTGCAAGCGGATCAGGGAGAGATTCGCGGGCTAGGCGGTATGCGGCTTGCCCACATGGCACAGGAGACCGAGATCGTTAGCTTATCGGCAACCGATTATGTCATCGCGGGAGATGAGGGCGTCTGGTCTACCTTACAAAGCATCGAAGACAGTGAAAGCGGGGGAGATTACGAGACTGCTGCGAACTTGCATCAACGGCTGGAGGAGCTCGACGGCTACAGTGCCTCGCGCCGTGCACAGCAGCTCCTGGTCGGACTTGGCTTTCCCGTGGAGAAACTGGATGCACCTATGCAGAGTTTTTCCGGGGGTTGGCGGATTCGGCTCAACCTGGCTCGCGCCTTAATGACTCCCTCGGATGTGCTGCTGCTCGATGAACCAACTAATCACCTCGACCTGGATGCCACCTTATGGCTGCAATCCTGGCTACAGGCATACAGCGGCACCCTGCTCATGATTTCCCACGATCGGGACTTTATCGACGCGACCTGCGAACGGGTACTTAAAATTGAAAACCAGCAGCTCGTGCCCTACCGGGGCGGATATTCAGACTATGAGCGCCAGCGGGCAGAACAGCTCACACAGCAGCAGGCAGCCCATGAAAAACAGCAGCGGCGAATAGCGGAGATCGAAGACTTTGTTCGCCGCTTTCGCGCCAAGGCGACCAAGGCAAAGCAGGCACAATCACGGCTCAAGGAGCTAGAGAGAATGCAGCAGGTAGCGCCCGCTCACATCGACTCTCCCTTTCGCTTTCAATTTCCTGCGCCGGGCAAGACCAGCGACCCCCTGTTAACCCTCGATCATGCGAAAATTGGCTATGGAAACACTTCTATCCTCAAGGACGTGTCTCTCTCCCTGTGTCCGGGGGATCGAATTGGACTGCTGGGTAAAAACGGAGCGGGGAAATCAACGCTGCTAAAAAGTATTACCGGATCCCTGCCCCTGATCGCAGGCGATCGAGTTTGTGGCAGCTATTTGCGCATTGGCTATTTTGATCAGCAGCAGCTTGAAGTACTGGATCTGGATGCGAGCCCTCAACTTCACCTGCAGCGGCTGACACCCGCCGCTCGGGAACAGGAAATTCTGGACTTCCTCGGCGGGTTTAATTTCCGAGGCGATCAGGCGACGAGTTGTATCAGGCCTTTCTCTGGGGGCGAAAAAGCCAGGTTGGCACTGGCGATGGTGGTGTGGCAGGACCCCAATCTACTGATTCTCGACGAACCGACCAACCACCTGGATCTTGAAATGCGCCACGCACTCGAGGTGGCTCTGCAGGGATACACCGGGGCCATCCTGTTGGTGAGTCATGATCGTCACCTGCTACGCAATGTGACCGAAGAGCTACTGCTCGTTGATGAGGGCCGTGTTAACGAGTATGCCGATGACATTAGTAGCTATGAACGATGGATTCTGAGTTCAACCTCCTCCACCGGCGAGACCACGCCAGCGGACCCCATGATCGATGAGCCCTCCGTGCCTTCGGTCTCACGTAAGGACGCGCGACAGCAGGCCGCAGAGCTGAGAGCCCGATTGCGACCTATTCAGCAGCAAATCAAGGAAACCGAACATGCACTGACAGCTGCCCAGACAAGAATGGAGGCAATCCAGGCTCAGCTTGCTGATGGGGATATTTACAGTGAGCAGCGCAAGGCGGAGTTAGCGGATCTGCTGCAAAAAGAAGGTCAGACCAAACAGGAGACAGAGCATCTTGAACAACAATGGCTGGAACATCAGGAGGCACTGGAAGCAGCGGAACGTTCGCTTTGATTGATCATTTCAGGCATCATCCTGCCCCTTTCAACAACGCAGTAAACGAGTAGCTCCATGAGTCAAAGCTTTCACCCCCCCGTGAGGACCCTAATGGGTCCAGGACCCTCCGACGTATCCCCACGGGTACTGGGTGCCCTTGGGCGACCCACGATCGGCCATCTGGATCCCCTATTTATTGATCTCATGGATGATGTGAAGCGCTTGCTCCAGTTCGCTTTTAAAACCTCAAATCCCCTGACTATCCCCATATCGGCGCCCGGCTCTGCGGGTATGGAAGCGGCTTTTGTCAATCTGGTACGACCCGGGGATACAGTTATCGTCTGTCAAAACGGCGTCTTCGGCGGCCGTATGAAAGAAAATGTGGAGCGATGCGGAGGGGTTCCGGTGATGGTGCAAGACCGATGGGGAGATCCCGTCGATCCGGGCAAAGTCGAGACGGCGCTCAAGCAACATCCGGAAGCCAGCATCCTCGCCTTTGTCCATAGTGAAACCTCCACCGGCGTAAGAAGCGACGCGGAGACCCTTTGCAAGCTCGCCAAAAACCATGGCGCACTGGTCATCATGGACACGGTAACGACACTGGGCGGTATCGATCTTCGGGTGGATGAATGGGGTGCAGATGCCGTCTATTCAGGCTCCCAAAAATGCCTCTCCTGCGTGCCGGGTATTGCACCGATAACCTTTAGCTCCGACGCGGTAGAGCGTATCAAGGCCCGGGACACTAAAGTACAGAGCTGGTTCCTCGACATGCAGCTTGTGATGGGCTACTGGGGTGGCGATGCCAAACGCGCCTATCATCACACCGCACCGGTAAATGCGATGTACGCCTTGCACGAAGCTCTCCTGATCCTCGAGGAAGAAGGGCTTGAGCAAAGTTTTGCGCGTCATAAGAAAAATCATGATGCGTTAGTCAGTGGCCTCGACGGCCTGGGTTTGAGTATGGCGGTTAGCGAAGAGTGGCGGCTACCTCAACTTAACGCGGTATCCATACCCGACGGGGTGGACGATGCGGCAGTCCGCGCTCGGTTACTAAAAGACTTTAATTTGGAAATTGGAGCTGGACTGGGAGAGCTTGCAGGCAAGCAGTGGCGTATCGGCTTGATGGGTCACGCAAGCAGTCCGGTCAATGTAGAGCGCTGTCTGACCGCGTTGGCAGCCGTGCTCGGACGCTGAATCAACGTCGGGTAAGTAGATAGGTAAGCTCACAAACACCGACAGGGTGAACCGCACGGAACGCTTGCTCACCCCAGTCCCAGTGAGTCGAGGCGAACAAGCCCTGCATCGATTCGATATCGCAGTGAAACGGCGGTCCACCCTCTCCCTCCTTCTGCATGAAAAGAGCCGCGAGGGTTCCGCCAGAGCGCAGCCACTCCCTCAACACACGCTCGTAGGGCAGCCACTGTTGTGGGTCAAGGGCACAAAGACAGGTTTGCTCGTAAATCAAATCGACCGGGGTGGACGGATGCCAGTCGAACAAATTCCCTTGCTCGATATCGCCAGTCAACCCTGTACTAGCCAGACATTCACGCTGGTACATCACCGCTGTTTCTGCCACGTCAATCCCGATGACATGCCAGCCCAACTGTGCGAAAGCGAGTACCTCCGGAGCACGACCGCAACCGGGAATAATTACCGTGCCAGGATTTTCGCTAAAAGTGGGTCGTAAGGCTTGAAACGCTGGATTGAGCTCACCGCGCTCCCACGCTGTAGTGGCATCGCGATAACGTTGCTCCCAATCCAACACCGGCTCCATAGCGCCTCCTTTGCAATCCCCAACACGTTAGGCCATGGCATCGCGCTCCGGAAATGCCTGCCGCCTATGCGGTTTCTGACTCGCTATTATCCAAGATCGACGAAAAAAGCGTTCCATCAATATTACCGCCCGAGAGCATCACACCGATGTGTTTTTTATCACCGGGCACCTTATCCGCCAGTACCGCCGCAAGCGCTACAGCCCCACCGGGTTCGAGAACGACCTTCAAGTGTTTAAACGCAAAACAAATAGCCTCGGCAACCTCATCATCGGTGACTACCAACCCACCGGCTAGCCGAGGTTTATTGATGGCAAAAGTTATCTCCCCCGGGGTAGGCGCCAACAAAGCGTCACAAAACGAATTTGCCTGTCCGCTATTGCGCTCGCGACATCCGCTGACAAAGGATCGCCGATGGTCGTCAAAGCCCTCGGGCTCTACAGTGAAAATTGCTATATCCCGCGCCAAATACTCGGCAGCGAGCGCACAGCC
>CAJXMD010000022.1 GCA_913056165.1 uncultured Halieaceae bacterium | reverse complement strand
TTTCAAGTCCGCGATTAACGGGCTCATAGAGGGGCGACGTGCGCAATTCTTCAGGGAAATAGGTCTGGCCCGCCGAGAATCCATCGGGCTCCTCATGGTCATATCGATAGCCATCACCATACCCCTCCGCCTCCATCAATGAAGTTGGCGCATTGCGAAGATGGAGGGGGACCTCAAGTGACCCTGATTGCTCTGCCAAGTCCCGGGCACGTTTGTAAGCGACGTAAACAGCGTTGCTTTTGGCGGCGCAGGCCGCGTATGTAATTGCCTGGGCAATCGCGAGTTCCCCCTCGGGACTGCCCAATCTCTCCTGAACCTGCCACGCGTTTAGCGCCAGCTCCAAGGCTCTGGGATCGGCGTTACCAATATCCTCACTCGCGATGCGTACGACGCGGCGGGCGATGTAAATTGGGTCGCAACCACCGTCAAGCAGTCTGGCGAACCAGTACAAGCTCGCATCTGGTGCACTGCCCCTGACCGACTTGTGTAACGCGCTTATCTGGTCGTAAAAAACATCGCCACCCTTGTCAAAACGTCGCAAACTCCCGGCAGCGATCTCCGACAGGATGGAGTCATCAATGACGCGGCGGCCCCCGACCCGGGGCGCGAGATCAGCGGCAAGTTCTAAGAGTGCACAAACACGCCGTCCATCACCGTCCGCCGCATAGGCGAGCTTTTGGATAAGCGATGGCGCTATATCGATATCAGACAGGTGGGCACTGAGTGCTTTCTTTACAAGCTCCTCGAGCTCCTCTTGGCTGAGGGGGCGAAGTCGATAAGTTCTGACCCGGGACAACAGCGCCGAATTGACCTCAAACGAGGGGTTTTCCGTCGTCGCCCCTATGAAGATCAGGGTGCCGTCCTCTACGTGGGGCAGAAAGGCATCCTGTTGCGCCTTGTTAAATCGGTGTACCTCATCGACAAATAAAACCGTCCCGATGCTGGCTGCCCGGCGTGCTTTAGCTTGGGCAACCGCATCGCGAATATCCTTAACTCCGGCGAGGACGGCAGACAGTTGCACAAAATGAGCTTGTGCTGCATCAGCAGCAATCCGTGCGAGAGTGGTTTTACCAACCCCCGGGGGTCCCCATAGAAGAAAGGAGTGCAACTGTCCTGAGGATATAGCCACCGCGAGTGGCTTACCTGACGCCAACAGGTGTTGTTGACCAACGAAACCCTCGAGGGTGTTCGGACGCATTTTAGAAGCAAGAGGCTCGTGTAGCCCGCCTTCCGAAAACAATCCGCCCTGTGACTCCATGGACGTCATGAACTCAGAGAAATGCTAGCTGGCTTCATAGGCAGATTCAGGGATCACAAAAGCACCTGGTGCAGGCGCAGCCGTGGGATCAACAGTCAGGGTGATCACGATTCGCTGCTGCAATCCGTCGATGATAGTCATTTCATGTTGACCATTTTCGATATCCCGTAAAGTGACCGACTCAAAAAGACCACCCTTCTCCCTGGGAACAAGGGTCAACACGCCATCAACGCGAGAGATGTTAAATCGGGCTGTCAAGGCTCCCTCACTGGCCATCAGAAGCTCGAGGGGCGAGCTACTCTCATGATCAAGCCGATCTACTGATGAGGTCTCAAGATCAAAGTCCTGTTGCCAGAGACTCTCTCCATCGCTCACAAAGGCCTGTCTACCGGGAGACTGTATTTCCCATCGGAAAAGGCGAGGTTTCTGCAGCGCGAAGCGGCCACTGCTGGTTGAAAGCCTCTGGCCATATTCATCGTCGATCCGCTGCTCAAAGTCTCCGACCAGTGTGTCGGTGGTGATAGGCCACAGCTCGCTAGCAAAAAGGGTTCCGGGCGCGCTACTGGCAGTGGCCACGACTACCATGCTTAGGACTAACAAAGATGGAAAACCTGACGATCTCATCGTTAGTCATCGGCCGGCGGAGGGGCGATGACCTCACGCTGGCCATTACTGCCCATTGGAGTCACCACACCTGCGGCTTCCATGGTCTCAATTAGACGCGCCGCCCGGTTGTAGCCAATACGCAGTTTTCGTTGCACGCTTGAAATCGACGCTCGCCGGCTCTTGGTCACGTAGTGAACCGCCTCATCGTAGAGTGCATCACTCTCGGGGTCTTCCTCATCCGCATTTGCCGACTGTATTTCGCCCGCGGTCACCGGTGTTTGACCACCCTCATCAAGGAGTCCATCAAGATACTGCGGGTCCCCTCGCCTCTTCCAATCTGCAACTACCCGATGTACCTCGTCGTCGGAGCAGAAGGCGCCGTGTACGCGGCTGGGCACGCTCGACCCTGACGGCAGATACAACATATCTCCGAACCCTAAAAGCTGCTCGGCGCCCCCCTGATCAAGAATGGTCCGTGAATCAACCTTTGAGCTCACAGAGAAAGCGATTCGAGTAGGAATATTTGCCTTAATTAGGCCGGTGATGACATCTACCGAGGGCCGCTGCGTAGCAAGAATCAGGTGAATGCCTGCAGCTCGCGCCTTTTGTGCGATTCTGGCAATCAACTCTTCGACCTTCTTGCCGACGATCATCATCATGTCAGCAAATTCATCGATAACGACAACAATGCTCGGAAGTTTTTCCAGCGAGGGATGAACTTGATCTTCCTCTGGGGTCATCGACAGAGGATCGGGTTTCCATGTTGGATCGGGGATGGCCTCACCCGCTTTCAGCGCGTCAGCCACTTTACGGTTATAGCCCGCAAGATTTCTCACTCCGAGTAATGACATCAACTTGTAGCGGCGCTCCATTTCAGCGACGCACCAGCGGAGGCCGTTGGCAGCATCTTTCATATCGGTGATCACCGGGGTCAACAGATGGGGAATCCCGTCATAGACCGACAGCTCGAGCATCTTCGGGTCGACCAGGATCATCCGCACGTCCTCGGGAGAGCTTTTGTAGAGAAGGCTCACCAGCATGCAGTTAACCCCTACTGATTTACCGGATCCTGTCGTACCCGCGACGAGCAAGTGGGGCATTTTCCCAAGATCTGCGACCACCGGCGCGCCAGCAATGTCATGACCAAGCGCCAGAGTCAGGTTTGATTTGGACTCCTCAAAGGTCCGAGAGGCCAATACCTCCTTGAAATTCACCGTTTGCCGATCGGCATTGGGTATTTCAATGCCCACGACACTCTTGCCGGGGATGACCTCGACCACTCTTACTGAAATCACTGCGAGCGATCGCGCAAGATCCTTCGCAAGATTGGAAATTCTGGAAACCTTTACTCCCGGTGCTGGCTGGATTTCGAAGCGGGTAACAACGGGACCCGGGTAAACCGCGGTTACCTCCGCGGTCACGCCGAAATCCTGAAGCTTTAACTCAAGCAGCCGGGATAGTGACTCAAGCTCCTCCTTTGAGTAGCCTCGTGGGCCGCCCTCCACAGGTTGATCCAACAAATCGAGCGGAGGCAGTTCCCCTGAAATTGGCATATCGAACAGCGGCTTTTGACGCTCCTGCTCTACTCGCGTGCCCTGCTCTACCTTCGGCGCTGGGGGCTTGATTTTGGGTGGGTTTGTTTTTTTCTTCTCGACGTAAGTCTCGATAACGGCTTTGCGCTCTTCCTGTTGCCGTTCCCGGGCTTTTCGATCTGCAATTCGATCTCGGGTGGTGACCAACCATCGTCCGCACCAGCTGGCACCCTCGATACACCGCTGTCCCAGACCTTCTGTGACTCGTACCCAGCTGATGTTGGCAAACACCGTGAGCCCAAATAAGAACACAGCCACCAGAATAAGACGCGCACCCACCGGGCTAAAGGCCGCATCGAATGACGAGCCTATCGCCACACCGAGAATGCCGCCAGCACCCTGGGGCAGTCCAGACTGAGTCTGATCGTTGAGTGCTGCGATGGCAGTAGCCGCCATCACCACCAGGACCAATCCAAGCGCGCGAAGGCCAAACAGGGTCCAGTCAACGGGCTGATGGTTGTCTTCGGAAAGCAGAAGCCGCACTGCTTGGTATCCCAACAGACATGGCACCAGATAGGCCGCAAAGCCAATCAAAGAGAAGAATATATCGGCAACAAATGCTCCAGTAATGCCGCCCAGATTCCGGATGGCGGCCCCCGAGCCACTGGCGGACCAGCCAGGATCTGAGTCATGGTAAGTGGTCAGTGCCAGCAAGAGGAAAAGACAGACAGCTCCCACCGCGATAAACAGCCCGTCTCTGAGGCGTCGTCGATGAGCGGACAGCGATGATGCGGTCGTATTCTGCGCCGATTTTCCGGTTCCAGCCAAAACGGGTCATCCTCTCCTGGAAAATGAAATGCTACCATGTCGCCGGCGCTCCGTGAGGGACCGCGCAGCAGGGATTTTTACTCATGACAGCAAAGAGATCAGTATGACCAGTTCACAGCATCATCGCCTGATTGTCCTCGGTTCGGGGCCAGCCGGATACACCGCAGCTATTTACGCGGCGAGGGCTAATTTGCGACCGGTAGTCATCACCGGAATACAGCAAGGCGGGCAGCTTACAACGACCACCGAGGTCGAAAACTGGCCCGGAGGCCCCCATGACTTGCAAGGTCCGCAGCTCATGGCCGAGATGCAAGCCCACGTGGAGCGATTTGATGCGTCCATCGTGTTCGACCATATCGAACGTGTTGATCTCTCTCAGCGCCCGTTCAAATTGGGGGGGACCCATGACTACACCTGCGACGCTCTGATCATCGCAACAGGTGCTTCAGCACAATATTTAGGCTTGGAGAGTGAAACCGCGTTTATGGGCAAAGGTGTCAGCGCCTGCGCTACCTGTGACGGATTTTTCTACCGGGGAAAGGAGGTCGTTGTTGTCGGTGGCGGCAATACCGCGGTCGAAGAGGCCCTTTACCTGAGCAACTTATGCTCGCGGGTGCATCTTGTGCACCGAAGAGACGCCCTCCGTTCAGAGAAGGTGCTGCAGGACCGGATTTTTGCGCGAATCGATGAGGGAAAAATTGTTCCCCATTGGCACAGAACCCTAGAAGAAGTGTTGGGGGATGACAGTGGAGTCACTGGCATTTCCATCAAAAGCACTCAGGATGACTCGCTCGAATCCATCGACGTGGCGGGCGTATTTATTGCCATTGGACACAAACCAAATACCGGCATATTCGAAGGCCAGCTGGCGATGTCAGGGGGTTACATCAAGGTCACGTCCGGGACGGCTGGCGAAGCGACAGCCACCAGTATTCCCGGGGTGTTTGCCGCCGGTGACGTCGCGGACCACATTTACCGTCAGGCGATCACCTCTGCAGGTTTCGGCTGCATGGCCGCATTGGACGCAGAAAAGTTCCTGGATGCTGAACTTGACTGATTCCCCGGCAAGGCAGGGCAATCAGCGCTTCTAGGCAGCCAATGGAGGATTTTCCCGACAGCAGTCATGCGCTTGAAGATCCCAACGGTTTGCTTGCGGTCGGGGGGGACCTGAGCCCGGATCGTCTTTTACTCGCGTACTCACGAGGTATATTCCCTTGGTACAGTGAGGGTGACCCCATTCTTTGGTGGACCCCCGATCCTCGCTGCGTGTTGTTCCCTGATGAATTAAAAATATCAAAAACGCTGCGTAAAGCAATGAAATTAAACTACTTTACGCTAACTTGGGATCAGGCATTTACAGCCGTGATGGAAGGGTGCGCTGGACCGAGGTCGGAAGATGAGGGCACCTGGATTGATGGAAATATGACTGCTGCCTATCAACAGTTGCACAGGCTTGGCTATGCGCACTCTATTGATGTCTGGCAGCACGACAGGTTGGTCGGCGGCTTGTATGGCGTCGCACTAGGTAGCTGTTTTTTTGGAGAGTCCATGTTCCACCGTGTGACAGAAGCCTCCAAAGTCGCCCTCGCCGGACTGGTATGGCGAGCCAGAGCAACGGATATCGACCTGATCGACTGTCAGATTTCCAGCGACCATTTGTTATCGCTCGGTGCGAAAAATCTTTCCCGTCAGCACTTTGAAAATCTTCTCGCTAGGGCTATAAAGACAGTCGGCACTGGGGAAGAGACGGATGTGGCTATGGCTGCCGTGACTGGCTTTCCCGCGACCTCAACCATGTTGAGTGAACTAAAAGGCAAAGGGGGCGAAGCTTGACGGCATCACTGCGAGACATTCGGGTTTACACGACGTTTCCTCACGTTTGCAGTTATCTTCCTGATCAGGAAGCCACAACGCTTTTCATCGATCCACGGCAGCAGATTTCCCAGGAGCTTTACACCCAGCTATCGGTGATGGGTTTTCGTCGAAGTGGTGATCATATCTACCGCCCCCACTGTGTTAAGTGCAACGCCTGCGTTCCCTCCCGAGTCATCGTGGATGAGTTTCAGCGAAGCAAAAGTCAGGACCGCGTGTGGCGACGCAACAGTGACCTACGAATTGCTGAGGCAGATTCTATTGATGATGACGAGGCTTACGATCTTTACCGACGCTATATTGAAGGCCGACACTCAGATGGGGATATGTACCCGCCGGATAGGGATCAGTACAGTTCGTTTTTGAACAATGGTTTGGGCTGTACTCGTTATTTTGAGCTTCGCCATGAGGACCAGTTGATTGCGGTCTTAGTCGCAGATCAAATGCTGGACGGCTTATCTGCCATTTATACGTTTTACGACCCCAGTGAAGAGAAGCGGAGCCTGGGAACCTTCGCGGTACTTTTTCAGATCGAGGAGGCGAAGCGCCTCTCACTAGACTACGTTTACCTGGGTTACTGGATACAAAACTGCGGGAAAATGAATTATAAAGCACGTTTTTCTCCACTGGAGTTGCTCCAATCAGGGTGCTGGCAGCGGCGAGATAATTTGCCGGAGGGAGGTGACCTCGGTCCTTCCATGCCGCTTCGATTTGTCGACAAACCCGAATGATTGTGCTTTCTGTCAGGCGGTGTTTGGGGTAAAGTGCCGCCCCATAAAAGTTTGGTGTGAAGTGAATGGCTAAAGAAGATCAAATCGAAATGGAGGGAGAGATCATCGACACCCTCCCCAACACGACCTTCAGGGTCCGTCTAGAGAACGGGCACGTCGTGACCGCCCACATTTCAGGGAAAATGCGCAAGAACTACATTCGCATTCTCACCGGCGACAAGGTAAGGGTTGAAGTGACTCCTTATGATCTGACCAAAGGTCGGATCACATACCGAGAACGCTAGAACCCGCCTATCACCCTACTTCCGCGGGCTCCAGGGTTTCGACATCCGCGACCACTTGAAGAGCAGACCGGTCGTCCTTCAGCGTCACCCGCGCAATACCCCCCTTGCTCAACCCGCCAAACAGAACCATATCTGCAAGCGGCTTCTTGATGTGCTCCTGAATCACCCGTGCCATGGGCCTGGCTCCCATGGTGCGGTCATAACCCTTTTCAACGAGCCAGAGTCTGGCTTCCTCATCCACATCGAGCTGTACGCCCTTCTCGTCCAGCTGGCCCTGAAGCTCCGTGAGAAACTTGTCTACTACGGTGAGAATGACGTCTTCGCCTAGGGGTTCGAAGCCAACAATAGAGTCAAGCCTGTTTCTGAATTCCGGGGTGAACATGCGATTGATCGCTTCAAGAGAATCAGTGGTGTGATCTTGATGAGTAAAGCCGATCGAACGGCGGCTAATATTCTCCGCCCCCGCATTCGTTGTCATAACCAGAATGACATTGCGGAAATCCGCTTTTCTGCCGTTGTTATCGGTCAGCGTCCCATGGTCCATCACCTGCAAGAGCAGGTTAAACACTTCGGGATGAGCCTTCTCAATTTCATCCAGCAACACAACCGAGTGCGGATGCTTGGTGACTGCGTCGGTCAGCAATCCGCCCTGATCGAATCCCACATAACCGGGAGGTGCTCCAATCAATCGGGACACTGTATGGCGCTCCATGTACTCAGACATGTCGAAGCGAATCAGCTCAAGACCCAGCTGCAAGGAGAGCTGCTTGGTGACCTCCGTTTTACCAACGCCGGTCGGACCCGCCAGCAAAAAGGAGCCAATAGGCTTGTCGCCACTGCGAAGGCCCGCTCGCGCCAATTTGATCGAGGCCACGAGCTCGCTGATAGCTTTGTTCTGACCAAATACGACCATCTGTAAGTTGGGTTCTAGCTTTTCGAGAAGTTCGCGGTCGTCAGAGGTCACAGTCTTGGGCGGGATCCGCGCAATCTTTGCCACAATCGCTTCAATGTCTGGCGCGCCAATTACCTTTTTACGCTTACTGACTGGCAGTAACTGTTGGTACGCCCCAGCTTCGTCAATGACGTCGATCGCCTTATCAGGTAGGTAGCGATCGGTGATGTAACGCGCCGACATTTCAGTGGCAACCCGCAGTGCCTTGTTGCTATAACGCAACCCGTGGTGCTCCTCGAAGCGGGTTTTTAGCCCCTTGAGAATCTTGTAGGCATCATCGACTGACGGCTCGAGCACATCAATCTTTTGGAAGCGGCGACTCAGCGCCTTGTCCTTATCGAAGATACCGCGATACTCGGCGTAAGTAGTCGATCCAATGCAGCGCATCTTTCCAGAGCTCAGCAACGGCTTTAGGAGGTTGGACGCATCCATGACACCCCCAGACGCCGCACCCGCGCCAATGATCGTATGAATCTCATCGATGAACAGGATGGCGTGGTCCCGCTCCTTCAAATTAGCCAACAAGCCTTTGAGGCGCTTTTCGAAATCCCCGCGATATTTAGTCCCGGCCAGCAAAGCACCCAGATCCAGTGAATAAACCACGGCGTCCTTCAGAATCTCTGGCACATCACCATCAACGATCTTTTTGGCTAGTCCCTCCGCTATCGCGGTTTTGCCAACCCCAGACTCACCCACCAATAAAGGATTGTTCTTACGGCGTCTGGCCAGAATCTGCGCGACACGCTCAACCTCGGAAAGTCGCCCAATAAGAGGGTCGATGTGGCCGGTTCGGGCCTCCTCGTTTAAGTTAGTGGCATAGGTATCGAGAGGCTGCTCGGCGGTCTCTGCGCCCTCCTCTCCGGCATCGGTCTGAGAGGGTTCGCGCTCATCCTCTCCATCTTCGTCCTTGGCAATGCCGTGGGTAATAAAGTTGACAACGTCGAGCCTGGATACATCTTGACTCTTGAGGAAATAGACCGCTTGCGACTCTTGCTCCGAGAAGATCGCCACCAGAATGTTGGCTCCAGTGACTTCGCGTTTGCCAGAGCTCTGCACGTGGAACACGGCTCGCTGCAATACACGCTGAAAGCCAAGTGTCGGCTGTGTGTCCCGTCCGTCCTCTTCCTCGCCCAAGAGCGGCGTGGTGGAGTCAATGAACTCTACCAAGTCACCTCTGAGCTCTTCGATACTCACGGAGCAGGCGGTCAAAACCGTTAACGCCGCCGAATCCTCAAGCAGTGCGAGCAATAGGTGCTCAACCGTAATAAATTCGTGCCTGCGCGCCCGCGCCGTCCGGAAAGCATCGTTCAATACTGATTCAAGCTCTTTACTCAGCATGGCTGGTTTCCCCTAACCTACTCGTCTTCCTGTGATGGTTCCACTTCACACAACAGCGGGTGGCCACTGTCACGTGCGTATTGATTAACCTGGGTTGCCTTCGTCTCCGCGGTGTCTCGCGGATAGATGCCGCACACACCCTTCCCTTTGGTGTGGACCGTAAGCATCACCTGGGTCGCTTTTTCCCGACCCATCCCAAAATAGCTCTCAAGAATTTCGACGACAAATTCCATTGGTGTGTAATCGTCGTTGAGCAACACGACCTTATAAAGGGGGGGACGTTTGAGGGCTGGCTTCGCCGGCGCAACTGCGAGATCTCCCTCGTTGTGGCTTTCATCTTCCGACGAGGCAGTGACCGGAGTACCCAGAGGTGCAAGCGAAAAGCGATGTGGTGAGATTTGCAACATGGGATCAGTATAATTGACCCCACGCAAAATTAAGACTCCCTTGGGGGTGGTTAGTGGACATAATTGTCAGCGAGTTGCGACAAATCCTTGGCGATACCGGTGTTTTGGACCCTGAGCAATTTCACAGCCGAGCCGCGGGCATCTGGCGCCAGAGAGAGCACCTCACTGGACTCGCCCTCGTGAGACCCCGGACCACCGACGAAGTCGCTACGTGCCTTGCGCGCTGTCACGACCGCAACATACCGGTTATCACTCACGGTGGCTTAACGGGCCTGGTGAGAGGTGCCGACACCCGACCCGACGCTATTGTTCTGTCCACGGAGCGGATGGTGAGTATCGAGACAATCGATACGGTACAGCGGGTTGCTACTGTGCAGGCTGGCGTTACTCTGGAGCGACTTCAACAGGAGGTTGCTGCTGAGGGACTTATGTTTCCCTTGGATCTTGGCGGGCGAGGATCCGCTACTTTGGGAGGTAATGCCGCCACCAATGCTGGGGGCAATCGAGTTTTGCGTTACGGCATGATGCGGGACATGGTGCTGGGGCTAGAGGCCGTGCTTGCCGACGGGACCATCATCAACGGCTTAAGCACTCTTATCAAAAATAATACTGGCTACGACTTAAAGAACCTGTTTCTTGGATCGGAGGGAACGCTTGGCGTCATTACCCGTCTATCCCTCAGACTCCGCGAGGCCCCGCGGGGACGACAGATGGCGCTGGTCGCGATGGAGGACTTCGATCAGGCCAAAGAACTCCTGCGACACATGGACCGCGGCCTAAGCGGGCAGTTATCCGCCTTTGAGGTGTTGTGGAGCGATTTCTATCGGCTTGTAACCAGCCCCCCTGCCCTCAATCCACCTCCATTGCCTCACGGCTATGGCTTCTATGCGCTTCTGGAGGCGCAAGGTGGTGGCACCGAATCTGAAGCCCTTGGCTTTATTCACTGCCTCAATGACGCGTTGGAGACCGGCATCATCAAGGACGCTGCCATTGCGCAGTCCGAGCGGGACTGCGAGGCCTTTTGGGCCATTCGAGATGACGTGGCTCAGGTATTCGCAGAGGGTGACGCACTCCTTTTCGACGTCTCACTTCCGATAAACGCCATGCAACACTACGTCGAGGCGGTGAAACTCAAACTTCGCGCAACCCCCTGCCTGAACTGCTGGGCCTTTGGGCACATAGGAGACGGCAATTTACACCTCGCCATTCAGGTCCCTCGGGGTGAGGCAGAGGCCTTGAGAGCCAACATAGAGGCCTGCGTCTACGAGCCCCTTATGCCACTCAAAGGATCGGTATCTGCTGAACATGGTATCGGCCTTGAAAAGAAGCCGTGGCTGTCCGTAAGTTGTTCTAAGGAAGAGATGGCATTAATGCGCGCCATTAAATTGGCACTGGACCCCAAGAATCTGCTCAATCCGGGCAAGATCATTGATCTGGAGTGAGTAGCCTAGCAGCACCAACAAAAAACCCCGCCAAAGCGGGGTTTAATTAACTAAAAACAGTAGCTTACATGGCCTTTATAATTGCTTTTCCAAAGTCTGAGCAGGACACCAAGGTCGCGCCATCCATGAGCCGTTCAAAGTCGTAGGTGACCGTCTTGTTTTGGATGGCGCCATTCATCCCGTCGATAATAAGGTCGGCCGCCTCGTTCCACCCAAGGTGCCTCAACATCATTTCGGCAGAGAGGATTAGGGATCCGGGGTTCACCTTGTCCTGTCCCGCGTATTTTGGGGCGGTACCATGCGTGGCTTCAAACAAGGCCACGGTATCCGAGAGGTTTGCGCCGGGCGCAATACCGATGCCGCCAACCTGTGCCGCCAGCGCATCAGACAAATAATCCCCGTTTAGGTTGAGCGTCGCAACAACGCTGTACTCTCGTGGCCGTGTCAGCACCTGTTGAAGCATGGCATCAGCGATCACATCCTTGATCACAATGGGTTCACCAGAATTCGGGTTTTTGATTTCAACCCAAGGGCCACCGTCAAGAAGCTGGCCACCAAACTCCTCCAGAGCCAGTTCATAGCCCCAGTCTCGGAATGCACCTTCAGTGAACTTCATGATATTGCCCTTGTGCACTAGAGTGACCGAGGGTAAGTTTTGGTCGATCGCATACTGAATGGCTTTCCTGACCAGGCGTTTGGTTCCCTCTGCAGACACTGGCTTGATCCCAATACCAACATTTTCGGGAAAGCGAATCTTGGTAGCCCCCATTTCATTGATAATAAAATCAACCACCTTCTGGGCTTCTTCCGTACCTGCTTGGTACTCGATGCCCGCGTAGATGTCTTCAGAGTTCTCGCGGAAGATCACCATGTTGCAGTCTTGGGGGTTTTTCACAGGGGAAGGCACACCCTCAAACCATCTCACCGGCCGCAGACAGGTATACAGATCCAGCTCTTGTCGTAAAGCCACGTTCAGTGAGCGAAATCCGCCACCAACGGGTGTAGTAAGCGGCCCTTTTATAGCAACAGAGTAGGTCTTGATTGCATCAAGAGTTTCTTCGGGAAACCAGTCACCCTCATAGAGCTCTGCCGCCTTTTCTCCGGTATAAATCTCCATCCAAGAAATGGATTTTTCACCGCCGTATGCCTTGGCGACGGCAGCGTCGACAACGTCAATCATTACAGGGGAAATATCGACGCCAATACCGTCGCCTTCAATGTATGGAATGATTGGATTGTTGGGTACGCTCAAGCTGTTGTCGGCATTTACACTAATGAGCTCGCCGGTCTCGGGTACTTTGATGTGCTTGTAAGCCATAATACGGTGATCCTATTCTGTCAATAACGCGGGGATCAGGTAGACGTTATGCTTTGGATAGCAGTGTCTGCGCAGCCGTCACGAGGCGGAACGATAAGTGTTATCGTTGTGTCCGCTCCAGCTCCCCCAAAATCGCTGGTGCGGTTTGCCACCTATGTGCTCAGACCGTTGAGTCTAACACCAAAAAGGCCCCAAACGTGCCCGCTATTAAATTGTTCAATAAGCCCTATCGGGTGCTGAGCCAATTCACGGACCGCGACGACACCCAAAGTCAGCCTCGACTCACGTTGGCAGACTTTTTCTCGGCACCAGGGTTCAGGGTTGCCGGGCGACTGGATTATGACTCTGAGGGCCTGCTCTTGCTAACCGACGATGGCGCACTGCAGCAACGGATTGCGAACCCGAAACATAAACTCTGGAAGACCTACAAGGTTCAGGTCGAGGGGGATATACACGAAGAGGCTCTAGCAAAACTCCGTAATGGCGTTGAATTGAAAGATGGATTCACTCGCCCAGCGAAAGCCAAAAAAATTAGTGCTCAGGATTTTTGGCCCAGAAATCCGCCAGTCCGTTACCGTAAGTCGGTCCCCGACAGTTGGATTGAGATCGCTATTCAGGAGGGTCGCAATCGACAGATACGCCGGATGACCGCCGAAGTTGGCTTTCCGACACTTCGTTTAATCCGGACCGCGATCGGGCCATGGGCGCTCGAAGGTTTAAATCCTGGAGAGACCAGGCTTCTTGAGGAGAGACACTAAAATGAGCGATCGGTGGCGGCCTAACGCAACGGTAGCGGCAGTGATCTGTGATGCCGAGAATCGTTTTCTTTTAGTGGAGGAGCGCGACGCGGAGACCAATGGCCCGGTATTAAATCAGCCGGCAGGTCACCTTGAGCAGGGAGAAACGCTCATTGAGGCCGTTGCCCGCGAAGTGCTAGAAGAGACGCGGTGGCAAGCGTGTGCGACCGGCTATCTGGGCGTTGCTCGCTACGAGGCACCAAATGGGGTTACCTACCTTCGCCATGGTTTCGTCTGCGAGGCCCAACGGGAGGTGCTTGAGCGGTCGCTGGATGCAGGTATTATTGACACCCGCTGGATGACCCGAGCCGAGATTCTTACCAGCTCAGTACCACCACGCAGCCCACTAGTACTTCGCGCCATTGATGCGTATCTAGCGGGCGCAGTTATGCCCCTATCCTTTGTGATTGATGACTGAATGATGACCACCCCCTCAAACACCACTGTTTTTGTCGGCATGTCCGGTGGCGTTGATTCCTCCGTGGCCGCGCTGCTGCTTAAAGAGCAGGGCTATCGTGTTGAGGGGTTGTTCATGAAAAACTGGGATGAAGACGACGGCACCGAGTACTGCACTGCACAAGCTGACTACGCCGACGCACAGGCAGTAGCAGATAAGCTTGATATCCCGCTCCACGCCGCAAATTTCGCTGCAGAGTATTGGGACAATGTATTTGAGCATTTCCTGTCAGAGTACCGGGCCGGCAGAACGCCCAATCCCGATATTCTCTGTAATCGGGAGATCAAATTTAAGGCTTTCCTCGATTACGCGACGAGTCTGGGCGCCGACCTGATCGCTACGGGTCATTACGCTCGGGCTCGCGCCGATGATCGCAACATAATGTGCCTGTACAAAGGAAAAGATGGCAGTAAGGACCAGAGTTACTTTTTGCATCAAGTTGGCCACAAGGAACTCGCACGGACACTTTTCCCTTTGGGTGAACTGGACAAGACAACCGTGAGGCAGCTGGCTGAATCAGCTGGATTCGTTACAGCCAAAAAGAAAGATTCCACAGGTATCTGTTTTATTGGTGAGCGGCGCTTCAAGGATTTCTTGCAACAGTATCTACCCGCTCAACCAGGCCCTATAGAGACCGTTGATGGTGAGGCAATTGGTCAGCATCAAGGATTGATGTATCACACGATTGGACAGCGTCAGGGATTGGGAATTGGCGGCCTTGCGAGTCATGAAGAAAAACCCTGGTATGTCGTTGGCAAAGATCTCCCACGAAATGTACTGAGGGTAGCTCAGGGCAACGACCACCCCGACCTATTTGCAAATGAACTAACAGCCTCCAACATTTTTTGGATCGACGGAGAGATGCCCGAGACGCCTTTGTCCTGCACTGCCAAGGTGCGCTACCGACAGGCCGATCAAGCCTGCAGACTCGAGGCGAGCGCTCTTGGCTACCGAATTCACTTTGACTCGCCCCAGCGTGCAATAACGCCGGGCCAGTCGGTAGTCTTCTATCAAGGCCCGAAATGTCTTGGTGGCGGTGTCATTGAGGATGCAGCATGACGCAGCGCTCGCAGCTTGAGCAGCAGACGATGGCCCTAGCCGGCGTGGCACAAGCTGCTCGCCTTGTCGATCAAATTTCCCGCACGGGAAGCTATCCGGTGGAATTCCTCGAAGCCACGATTCACTCACTATTCAGCTTTGAAACCCCGGACGTGGACAGCGTTTACGGCAATATTCAGGGGATCAAGCTCGGGCTTCAAAATTTAAGTGCGGGCCTTTCTGCGACAAATGAGGAAAGCAGCGCCTCGATGATGCGCTACTTAATGGCTATTATCTATCTCGAAAGAAAGTTTTCCTCGCGAGGGGATCTTCAACAAGTCGTACACAGCAGGCTCAAACACTCACAGTACAAGGCCGAGCATTTCGCCAGTCACGTTAATCAAATCTGCCACAGCGTAGCCGCTATTTATGCAGACACCTTGAGCACCCTTTCGTTCAGGGTAAAAGTCTCAGGAAGCGCGCAACATCTTCAAAATGAGGCAAATGCGGAAATCATTAGGGCAGTCTTGCTCGCTGGCGTTAGATCCGCACATCTGTGGCGTCAACTAGGGGGACGACGCTGGCAGCTTCTCCTTCAGCGTGGGAGAATACGAGACACGGCCCACACTCTCTCCAGGGAATTAGGTTTCCGATAAGGGCCGATCTTTAGAACAACCAACACGCTGACAGAGGGCATCAATAGCATGGAGTTAACAATGTTGTCGGCGGTTTCTCCCCTCGATGGTCGTTATGCGGAGAAAATAGCGCCGCTACGCGATGTGTTCAGCGAGTTTGGCTTGATAGCCCGACGGGTCACCGTCGAGGTCCGCTGGCTTCAATCTCTCGCCGCGCACCAAAGCATTGCTGAGGTGCCTGCATTAAGCGATGCGGCGCAGCAGCAATTAAACAGTATCGTGAGCGATTTTTCCGAGGCGGACGCCCGGCGAATCAAAGACATTGAGCGCACAACAAACCACGACGTCAAAGCGGTCGAGTATTTTCTGAAAGAGCGCATAACAGACAACCCGGAGCTTGCGGCGATATCTGAATTTATTCACTTCGCTTGCACCTCGGAAGACATTAACAACCTCTCCCATGGCCTGATGTTGAAAGACGGCACCTCGATTTTGCTGTCTGCCATGACGTCTCTGATTAACTCGCTTGCGGATATCGCCAAAACCGAAGCTGATACACCAATGCTGTCGAGAACCCATGGGCAAACGGCAAGCCCGACCACCCTTGGTAAAGAAATGGCAAACGTGGTGGCTCGGCTCACCAGACAGCTCGGCGCCCTAAATCAGATTGAATTTCTAGGAAAGATAAATGGCGCCGTGGGTAACTACAACGCTCATCTGGCGACATATCCGGATGTAGATTGGCAGCACTTTGCGGAACACTTCGTGACCAGCTTGGGGCTGACCTGGAATCCCTACACGACACAGATAGAACCCCATGACTACATGGCAGAGCTGTTTCACGCTCTCACGCGCTTTAATACGATCCTCGTGGACTTTAACAGGGATGTGTGGGGCTATATTTCGCTCGGCTATTTCAAGCAAAAGACTATTGCAGGCGAGGTGGGTTCTTCCACCATGCCTCACAAGGTCAATCCCATTGATTTTGAGAACTCCGAGGGAAATTTGGGCCTAGCGAATGCCGTCATGAACCACCTTGCCGAAAAACTGCCTGTGTCCAGGTGGCAGCGAGATTTGACCGATAGCACTGTGTTGCGAAACATGGGCGTGGGCTATGGTTATTCGCTTCTAGCTTACACCTCAGCAATGAAAGGCATCGGCAAACTAGAGGTCAATCCTGCGAGAATTGCTGAGGATCTTGAAAATGCCTGGGAAGTGCTCGCTGAGCCAATTCAGACCGTAATGCGTCGCTATGGCATTCCCGAGCCCTATGAAAAATTAAAAGCGCTTACTCGAGGCAAGGTGATCGACAAAGAGGTGATTCAGGAATTTGTAAGCAGTCTGGAAATCCCCGCGAGTGCCAAAGACGATCTGATGGCGTTGACGCCGCAATCGTATCTCGGCAATGCCATTGATCAAGCAAAAGCTATTGATCTCTGATCGTCGCGGCCAGTGACTCAAGACTGTTTTGACACCCTTGATGCCACTCACTTTCTGAGCCATTACTGGCAGAAAAAACCCCTGCTCATCCCAAATGGTGTCGCAGCTCAGGCCTTGACGGTCAGCCCGGACGCGCTTGCGGGGCTGGCTTTGGAAGAAGGGGTAGACAGTCGTATTGTCTCGAGTCAGGACGGTATTTGGCAGCAGTCTCGAGGTCCCTTTGACGCGACGCACTTTCAGGTTCCTGGCCCATGGACCCTCCTGGTACAGGGGGTTGACCGGCTGATCCCCGAAGTCGCCGCTCTGCGCGCTTATGTTGGTTTTCTGCCTACGTGGCGTTTCGATGACATCATGGTCAGCTTTGCCACAGATGGCGGTAGCGTCGGCCCGCACTACGATCGCTACGATGTTTTTTTGGTACAGGGCAAGGGATCTCGGCGATGGAAGCTGGGCCCGACTTGCGACAATGCTACCCCAACCATTACTCATGGTGAGCTCTCGCTTCTCGCAGATTTCCCTGTGCAAGAGGAATACTTGCTAACCACTGGTGATGTTTTATACGTTCCGCCTCACGTTGCGCACTGGGGTACGGCGGAGGGAGAGTCGATGACCTATTCGATCGGTTTTCGAGCCCCAAGAATTGCCGATCTTGTCGCTCGCCTTGCCGATCAAACGCTGGATTCTGTCGATTCGGAATTACTGCTGACCGATGCGGTTGCCATTACTCCGTCCCAGAGTGCAGGCGAGATTCGTCCTCAAGACTTCGAGAACGTTAGAGGGGCTGTCTTCAATACCCTCGAGGCGCTGGATTCAGAAAATTGGTTTGGAGAGTTGCTCAGTGAACAGGGAGAGCCTGTCTCTCCCATACTGCACCGTACCGAGTTGGTGGCAATCGCACCCTGTGCGAAGGTGTTCTGGCGCCGAGATATTAACGGCTGCCATGTCTTCGCGAACGGAGCCGTATCACCTCCGTTTGAAACTGCGATCATTCCAACGCTTATAGCGCTGTGCGGGGGCGAGGCTGTCGCAGTGGTGCAGCCTCGGGCAGACTCGCTGCTCCTTGATTTTCTCGATGAGGCCGGTGCACTTTATGACCCCATGGATATCGACTGATCCTCGGGGACGAAGATCACTGGCGACTTAATCACTATCCACTTCTATCCCCACGACAGCACCCTCAAAAATGGGGGGGTACAGTTTTAGCGCAGCGCAGGCTGACTCCAACTGCTTACCAGTGGTGAGATCAAAGCCGTATTGGTGCCTTGAACAAAAAATGACGCTACCCTGAACCTCTGCTGTGTGGAGAGGCTGTTCCTGGTGAGGACAGCGATTCTGCAGAACATAAAGCTGGCCTTCATGCTGGAGAATGAGCACCTCTAAGGCGTTGTGCTTGATGACCTTTCGATAGCCATCGTAAAGATTGATTAGCTTTTCAAGAGGGAGAAAACTCATGCCGGTTCATTGCTGGCTAAGGGCGATAATCCTGTGTGCCCCGGCCAACGGCGTGATCGTGGCGCTGCTGACCTCGTTTTCAATTTCGGGCAACATCGATTGAACTGACTGGTTTGTCTTGACGTTTACGCGAAGCATCTCGTCGATCAGCTGGTACATCCACGCGAGATTCTGCTTGGCGCGACGGGCCTCTAAAGCACCCACTTCGACACTGGCTTCTTTGAATGCCTCAACCATCGTCCAAACGGAGTCCACATCCCGTTTGTGCAGGGCCGAACAGGTCACTACCTCTGGCGACCAATGCGCATCATGACTCAACAATGAGAGCGCGCTGCTGTAATGCTGTCGTGTAAGCCGCGCAATTGCCTCGCTGTCGCCATCTGCCTTATTGATCACGATAGCGTCAGCAAGCTCAATGATGCCCTTCTTGATTCCCTGCAGCTCATCACCGCCCCCCGGTAGCATCAGCACCAAAAAGAAATCTACCATCTGGGCAACCTGGTGCTCTGACTGCCCCACGCCAACAGTCTCCACCAGGATTACGTCATAGCCCGCAGCCTCGCATAACAACATGGACTCCCGGGTCTTTTGAGCAACGCCACCCAGAGCTGCCCCCGCGGGTGATGGACGAATAAACGCAGCATCACTACGCGACAACAGTTCCATGCGAGTCTTATCGCCCAGTATCGATCCCCCTGCGACAGGAGAACTGGGGTCCACAGCGAGCACAGCCACCCGGTGCCCTAAACCAATAAGGTACAGGCCGAAGGCTTCGATAAATGTTGACTTGCCTACACCGGGCACGCCAGTAATGCCAATACGAATGCTCTTTCCTGTTCTGGGCAGCAGGCCGTTCAGAAGGTCCTGAGCGAGCACCCTGTCCGCCTCTCGGGTACTCTCGATGAGAGTGATGCCCTTGGCTAGGCTGCGTCGGTCTCCGCTAACGATGGCATCAGTGTCAATGGCCATGTTGGGATTTTGGACCCCGTTTGTTATGCGTTGATCGCATCGAGAACTTTTCTCGCAGCTTCAGGGATCGGCGTGCCAGGACCAAAAATAAGGCTCACCCCGGCCTCCTCCAGGAAACCATAGTCCTGCTGTGGGATGACGCCTCCAGCGATCACGACAATGTCATCTGCCCCTTCTTCTTTCAGCGCTTGAATTAGTTGTGGCACTAGGGTCTTGTGCCCAGCCGCAAGACTTGATGCGCCAACCACATGGACATCGTTTTCTATCGCCTGCCTTGCGACCTCTTCAGGGGTGGAAAACATAGGAGACAGGTCTACATCAAAGCCAACATCCGCAAACGCTGTTGCGACGACCTTCGCACCCCGGTCATGACCATCCTGCCCCATCTTGGCTACAAGCATCCTAGGGCGGCGGCCGTGCAAATCAACAAAACTCTCTATATCCATCGCTAAGGCCTTCCAATCTGCGTCATCCTCATAGGCTGCACCATAAACCCCTGATACGGTCTGGGCCTGCGCCACGAAACGGCCATAGACCTCCTCGAGAGCATCGGATATTTCACCCACCGTAGCGCGATGCCGCGTGGCGTCTATGGCCAATGCCAGTAGGTTGCCCTCTCCTGTTTTTGCGGAATGCCGCAGCGCCTCGAGGCATCGGTTTACGGCTTCTGGATCCCGGTTTGCGCGAATTTTTGCAAGCCGTGCTAGCTGGCTCTCCCGCACCTCATCATTGTCGATCTCCAGTACATCGACCTCATCTTTACTGTCGTTGGTGTACTTGTTGACACCCACGATCACGTCCTCACCACGATCAATCCGTGCCTGCTTTTTCGCAGCCGCTTCCTCGATCCGAAGCTTTGGAATGCCGCTCTCGATGGCTTTTGCCATGCCACCAAGCTCGTCGATTTCGGCCATCAATTCTCGCGCGCTGGCCGTAATCTCGGCGGTCAGTGATTCCATCATGTAGGAGCCACCCCAAGGATCTACAACCTGACCAATACCAGTTTCCTCCTGTAGGATGAGCTGTGTATTTCGGGCGATGCGCGCGGCGAAGTCCGAGGGCAGCGCAATGGCCTCATCAAGAGCATTGGTATGCAGGGACTGGGTGCCGCCGAACACCGCCGCCATGGCTTCGATGGTAGTGCGAACGATGTTGTTATAAGGGTCCTGCTCTGTCAGGGACCAGCCTGAAGTTTGGCAGTGAGTCCGTAGCATGGAGCTCTTTGGATTCGAAGGATTAAACTCGGACACGATCTCCGCCCAAAGCAACCTCGCCGCACGCATTTTCGCAATCTCCATGAAGAAGTTCATGCCGATACCCCAGAAGAAAGACAGTCGGGGCGCAAACTGGTCGATGCCAAGGCCTGCCTTTAGTGCGGTTTTGATGTACTCCTTGCCATCTGCGAGGGTGTAGGCAAGTTCAAGCGCCGCGTTTGCCCCCGCTTCTTGCATGTGGTATCCCGAAATGGAGATGGTATTGAATCGGGGCATATGGGCAGAGCAGTGGGCGATAATATCGCCAATGATTCGCATACTTGAGTCTGGTGGGTAAATATAGGTGTTGCGTACCATGAACTCTTTTAAGATGTCATTCTGTATGGTGCCGGAAAGCTGATCCTGCCCGACGCCCTGCTCCTCTGCAGCCACTACATAGCCCGCCAAAATGGGCAGAACCGCGCCGTTCATGGTCATGGAAACAGAAATTGAGTCCAGAGGAATACCGTCAAAAAGAATCTTCATATCTTCAACGGAATCTACGGCAACGCCCGCTTTGCCTACGTCACCCGCAACCCTGGGATGATCCGAGTCGTAACCGCGATGGGTGGCCAGATCAAAAGCCACCGAAATGCCCTGCCCGCCTCCCGCAAGAGCCCTCCGGTAAAACGCGTTTGACTCCTCCGCCGTGGAGAATCCCGCGTACTGGCGTATGGTCCACCGACGGCCCGCGTACATGGTCGACATGGGACCACGTATGTAAGGCGAGATACCGGGCATGGTGTCTGTATAAGGCAACTCCGCGGTGTCTGCAGCGGTGTAGAGTGCCTTGAGCGGGATCCCCTCAGGTGTGTGCCAAGTAAAGTCGTCAGGGGTCAGGCCCTTACTTTGGCTGGCAACCAGCGCCTCCCAGTCCTCTACCCGGGCAGAGTCTTTGTCATAAATACTCATGACACACTCTCACTTGGCTGACTGAGTTCGATTAGCACGCCGTCGCAACTTTTTGGGTGTATGAAAATCACCCGCGCGTCGTGGGCGCCCGGCATGGGGCCGTCGGATAAAAATTCGTATCCCTTGGCCTGAAGGCGAGCGACATCCGAGTCGATATCATCTGTCTGGAAGCAAAGATGATGAATGCCGCCCGGGCGCTTCTCCAGGTATTTTGCGATAGGACCCTCTCCGTTTAAGGGGTGCACCAGCTCGATGTGCGTTGGAGGTAAGGAGAAAAATGCAGTTTTTGTTTTGGCTGAGGTGACATCCTCGGTGCCATCAAACGATAAACCGAAATCAGTCATGAATCGTTCAATCGCCTTTTCCAGATCGGGAACAGCAATTGCAATATGGTCCAGTGCCGTAATCATCGTTAACGTCTTCCGCCTTACAGAAACATCTGCATCAAATCATTGGTATGGTCACGCCGCCTGGTCGCAATGACCTCTGCCGATTCGACCTCTATCTTCTCGTCCGGTGTAACCTTAAAGAGGAGCTGGCCCTTGCTTATGATCACCCCATCACCTTCAACCATGACCTCATCGACGGTTCCCGAAAACGGTGCGTATACCTTGTTGAACATTTTCATGACCTCAACAATGTACAGAGGATCCCCAGCCTCAAAGTGATCACCCGCCTGCACGTATAAAGGTGAATCGGGGGACTCCCGACCGTAGAACATTCCGCCACTCGCCGCCACGACTTCATCGGTTTTTGCAACAGGCGGAGGTGCCAGACACTTGGTCATTTTTGCCTGGTATTCCTCATCAAGCAGACGCTCCGGGATATCAATGGTTAGGTCCTCATTAACCTTAAGTTCATAAAAGCCGGTGAACCGGGCCATCGCTGGCAGTAACTCCAAAATTTCCATACCTGCCTGGAAGCCTCGATGGGCCGCTTGGATATCGGCCCAGTCCGATGCCTCAATTCCCTTTGGCGCCGTGCCTGAGAGCAATGCAGTCTGCTCGGCCCAAGCATTCACTCCAAACCGCTGAGTTACATCCGCATAAAAATCTTCCGCCTGCGAAAGAATTCCATAATCGTGGTCCCAAATAACGCTAGCAGCCGCGGCAGATTCGGACCAGTCCATACGAAGGAAATGATAGGTGTCTGCAAGAAGTTCAACCGGATTTTCAGCCCAGCTCAGGTGCTCGCCGTCGTAGGCAAACGCCTGTTTATTAATGCTTAGCCAGGCGGCGAGAAGATGCGGCGACGACATAAGCAACTTGATAGGCCTTAATAACAATGACTGCTTTCGATTGAGCACGGCACCTAAGGATTTTGCTTCAGCCGCCTCAAGCGCCTCCGTCCGCTTATGACATAGTGTCTGCCAGGCCACATCGATATCGAGCCGTCCAGACTCAAAGGCCAGCTCCCCCACACTCGTCAAATAGGGAACGATGAATCGGGTCGTCGGCCGTGCATTGATGCCGTTGCCGAGAAACCAGTTCACGAGTCCGTAATGAAACCGCAAGTTTGTGTGTAACTCTGGGCCACGCATCACGGTACTCCGAATTACCTCGCTCATGCGCTCATAGGTTTGGCTGCGACTCTCACCGACTGTAAGCAAAAGCGCGATATTGGAATCATAGGCACCGGCAAGTGTGTAGTTCATGAATACGTCGGTATCGGGGTTGTGCACACTTATCCCCTGATCGTCCCGAACTTCACCCTCGACCGCGTCAGACCAGAAGTGAATCTGTCCGCCGGCGCTGGGTTGCAACGCATCGTTTGTTGCATTTAATCGGGCTTCTACGCTGTCATTGAAGCGTGCAACTCGACGGGGCTTGGGCAACCGTGGACCATGGGCAGCCAATAAAACCATGGCTTCGACCAGTGAATCCACTGTAAAAGACTCTTCGGGATTCTCAGGGTTCACGAATTCAAGGGCGTAACAGAGTTCACTTACGCGGTGTTCGACCTGAATTCGTGTATTCATCTCCATGAAAAAATGGCGATCACGATCTACGATGCACTCGAAGGTAGATACCGAATCCAGTCCCACTGCCGCCCCAAAAGTAGCTGCCTCAGTCTCCATCGCATCTAGTGTTTTCATGTCCTGAGCCAACACATCTGCCTCTACCACTCGACCTGCTTTGCGGGCCTCCTCCTCGGCGGCTAGCAGAGATTCTCGAGTGACTGAGACCTCCAGAAGCTTCTGTTCATGCATTTGTAGCGAGCAATCACGGCCTCCCAGAGTCATACACCAGTCGCCGTTACCTATAACCTGTATTTCCTGATGGCGAGTGGTTTCGATATTGAGTTCAACGAGAACGTTCTTATTATCACCTACCCCAGTGGCCTTCACTTCAGCCAAAATTTCACGAACCAATTCTGGGGTTTTGGCAGCCTGACCCAACCCGAGAATTCGCTGGCCCTTGCCACCGCCACCTCCGATGGCTTTGAGTCGCACGCGGTTTTGAGGGTACTGGCTATTAATTTTTTCAACTGCTTCGGTGAGCGTCTCGGACAGTTCCTCAACGCTGTACAGGTCAACACCTTTTGCATAACCAGCGGCCAGCACGGCGTCGGCGATGACCTCAAGTTCCTGCCCCTCTAAAGAGGACCAGTCTACCGACAACCCCTCCTTGTCGCCCAAGGCCTTCAAGTCTGCTTCCGCGGGATATTTCTTTAACAAGGTAAGAGTAGTGCCGTTATCAATGCCCGGCGTAACCGACACGCCAACCTTGAGGGCGGTCCGCTTGGCCTCATCCTTCAAACCGGCATCGTGAACCGTCTTAGAACAAGGACCAATAAAATTCAGCCCGGCATTTTCCATGGCAGCCACCATGGTCTCGTCCTCGGCCATAAATCCGTAACCTGCAAAAATGGCGTTGTAGTTGCCTTGCTTTGCGATCTGAATAATGTCCTCGATACGCTGGAGGCGCTCTTCTTTGGTGGCGCCGGTGTAGTCGGGAACCCGATGTACTCGCCGAGGGTCGGTCAGTACCCGTAATTCCGGGGCAAGCGCCCTCGGGTAAACAATAGAATCCTTCTCGGATAACAAAATACCGAAATGGGTAATACCCATCTCCGCAAAAACATCCATAGCCTCTTTGCGAATCGGTCCGCGGCAAATGATGAGCGGTCGCATATGGGTGCAATCAAACTGCCTGAGCCAGGGTGAATCGCTCTGCCCCAGTTGCCGTTGCTTGTGGATCAGCGGATTATTTAAATAGTGCTCGTTGGACACCTAAAACTCCTTTAACGGCAGGACTTAGTGGAATTCACGCTGAGCAGAGGCCATCGGGCTGGGCTGGTAATGGCGCAAACAAAAAGCCAAATGTTCAGTCAGCACTCGCCGTAGGTCAGTCGGCATCACAATCTCGGATACCGATCCCAGGCTCAACGCCTCATCGGGATTCATGATTTCTCGCTCATATCGCCGAGCGAGCTCAGCCTCCTCGGCCTTCGCCCAATCAGCTACCAGGGCTTGCGCCGCCGACATCGCTGCCGCTGAATCGAGCCCAGCCGCCTCCTGTGCCTTGGCTTCCTCCGCGACGCGAGCTTTCACTGATTGACGAATCTTCTTGAGCTCTTCTTTATATACATACTCGACGCCGGCGGGACCCATGACCGCAACCCGCGTGGTGGGAAGCGCTACTACAAAATCGGCCCCGGTGGGATAGTTGTTATAGGAAGCGTAGGCGCCGCCGAAGGCATTGCGAACCAGCACCAAGAATCGTGGCGTACGCAGATCGACGATTGCGTCCAACATGGCCCTACCAGCCTGCACAATACCTCGATGTTCCTGCTCTCTTCCGGGCAGAAACCCCGTGGTGTCCTCGAGAAACATCACCGGGATGTTGTAAAGATTACAAAAGCGGATGAAACGTGCATTTTTGTAGGCGGCGTCAATATCAATCTGACCCGATGAGACCGCCGAGTTATTGGCCACAAAACCGACCACGTGCCCACCCATTCGCCCGAACGCAGTAATGGTATTTCTGGCTCTATCCGCCTGTGTCTCCAGGTAATCGCCATGATCACAGAGCTGCTGAATCAGCACCGTGATATCCACAGGCGTATTGAATCCTGTGGGTGAATTGAATGCCTTGCGCAACAGGATATCGATATCGAGGGTTTCTCGTGACGCGGGATCGGAACTGTTCCTAAAAGGAGGGCCAACCTCGTTGGAGTCGGGCAGATACCGAAGTATCTCACGCACTTTCCGCAGTGCAGCAACCTCATCCTCGACCACAAAATCGGTCACACCTGTCTGACTGTGGACTCCGGGCCCACCCAATTCGTCAGGGGTGATGTCTTCCCCAAGAACTGACTTCACCACACCGGGGCCTGTTAGCCCAAAAAAGGTGTTTTTTGGCTGAATTAAAAAGCTGCCCTGCCTTGGCAAATAACTGCCGCCTCCGGCATTAAAGCCGAACATGCACATAATGCTTGGGACAATCCCGGAGATCTTTCGAAGCGCGGTAAAGGCGTCTGCATAGCCATCGAGGCCACCGACGCCTGCTGGAATGTAGGCCCCAGCCGAGTCATTGAGTCCCACCAGTGGAATGCGTCGTTTGGCGGCCAGCTCAAATAAACGGGCCAACTTTTTGCCATTGGTTGCGTCCATCGATCCGGCGCGAACCGTGAAGTCATGGCCATAGATAGCGACATCCCGACCATCGATCTGGATAATTGCCGTCACCAATGATGCGCCATCAAGATTCGGCCCCCAATTTTGATACAACACATGGGGATCATTATCGGCGAGGAATCGAATTCGCTCCCATACAGTCATCCTGCCTTTGAGATGTTGGCGCTGCACGCTGAGTTCGCCCGCCGCCTCATAGGGCCGCCGCTGCAAATCGGCTCCTCGAGCAAGCGCAGTGTCATAGACACCGCCTGCTCTGACGCCACTGCCGGCCTGGGTCAGGGCCAAGGGGTTTGCCAGTGATGCATACTCCGCACTGGTACTGTCCTGCTGCTTTGATACGTCTTTGGGCATAGGAAATTCTTTTCTCTAAATTCGTGCTAACCAGGGGGATTTGCGACTAGTATTCGACTTGGCCCGAGGAGCCACTTTTAATGGGCGCCGTGCAAGGTACTTGCTCTGGCCCATTTGTGTCAATCTTACGTAATTTTGGTCTAAAAATCAGCGAATATGCGCCCATCCTCTGTTATTGAGATACCTTATAAGGCCGACTCCATCGAGTGGGCCGCTCTCTTCGCCGATCAGCCAGGTTTCGCCTTTTTAGATAGCAGAAAACGACATAAAGGTAGTGGAGACGTGGACATTATCTGTGCCCTACCCGAACGGCTCTACAACCTTGTGGACTATTCGTCCATAACCAGCCTTTGGATCGCTGAAATTGAGCAGGATTTGACTGATACCGGCCAATCTGACGGTGCGATCGTCATCGGCTATCTGGATTTTGAGAGTGCCTCCACCGCAATTGGGGTACCCGCCAGCACCCTTCAGCCAGCCACCGCTGCTCTCTATCGCTGGCATCTTTGCCAACATCATGAAGAAGAAAGGGCCTATGTCGTTTTTGATGCCCACGTATCGACGGAGACTCGGTCTCTGGTTGAACAGCGATTAGCTCAGCAGTCGACCAGTCAAAATAAGACTGACTTCAATCTTGATGGCCCCTTTTCTGCGGACACGAGGTCCGAAGACTTTATGAGCGCTGTCGAGCAGATCAGGCAATACATCGGTGCCGGCGACTGTTACCAGGTTAATTTTGCGCATCGTTTTAGCGCCAGCTTTAAGGGCAACCTATTTGGCGCCTACAGAAAAGTGAGAGATGCTGCCCCCGGGGATTTTTCAGCTTTCCTCAATTTAAACCCCGGCCACAACATTTTATCTCTCTCCCCAGAAAGATTTATGTCAGTTGAGGACGGCGATATAACCGCACAACCCATTAAAGGAACAGCACCCCGCGCAAAAGACCTCGAAGAAGATCAGCGAATCGCGGAGGCGTTATGCAACTCCCCCAAGGATCGAGCTGAAAATGTCATGATCGTGGACCTTTTGCGAAATGATCTCGGCAAGCTCTGCAAAACCGGTTCGGTCTCAGTTCCTTCTCTTTGCGCCTTGCAAAGCTTCGACAATGTCCACCACTTGGTGAGCACGGTAACGGGAAAGCTTCGCGCACATTGCACACCCGGGCAGGCACTTGTCGACTGCTCGCCGGGCGGCTCAATAACGGGGGCACCGAAGCGACGAGCTGTTGAGATTATTAAAGAATTAGAGCAAGCACCCCGTGGGATTTACTGCGGTAGCGTCTTCGCAACCAAGGCGAACGGTTGGCTCCAATCGAGTATCGCCATACGCACAGTCGAAGCTGTGGGCAACAGGCTTTACTGCTGGGGCGGCGGCGGCATCACCTTCGATTCGATTCCAGAGGCTGAATACCAAGAGACCCTCGACAAAGTCCGTGTCTTCATGGAGGCACTTGAGGACTAAAAGACAGGCAACTCAATGTGGCTGTACAGTTCCTGACGCTCGCCGGGGTTTGCTCTGGAGAATGCCTCCTGCACCAGTTCTTTATTTAGATGAGGTGCCAACGCTTCGATAAAGTCATACATGTATCCCCGCAGAAAAGTACCTTTGCGGAAGGCCAGACTCGTTACGCTACTGGCAAACAGATGATCGGCGTTGAGCTTGACCAGATCCCGATCAAGATCATCATCATAGGCGAGCCCAGCAATAATGCCGATGCCCAGCCCAAGACGGACGTAAGTTTTGATCACGTCAGAATCTACTGCTGTAAACACCACCTTCGGCACGAGCCCGCGAGAACTAAACGCTTCGTCCAGTTTTGAGCGTCCAGTAAATCCAAAGGTATAAGTCACAATAGAATATTCCGCGACGGCCTCTAGGGTGACTTTATTGAGCTGTGCCAGAGGATGCTCTTTGGGAACAACAATGCATCGGTTCCAGCGGTAACATGGCATCATAATAAGATCAGAGAATTGCTGCAGCGCTTCCGTCGCAATAGCAAAATCTACAACACCCTCCGCGGCCATGGCTGCGATCTGCATCGGCGTGCCCTGCTGCATATGAAGTGAGACATCAGGGTAAGACTGAATAAAATCCTTGATGATGCCAGGTAATACGTATCTCGCCTGAGTGTGGGTCGTGGCGATGGATAGATCGCCCACCGTTTCGTCGGAGTACTCTTGAGCAACTCGCTTGATCGCTCCCGCCTTGCGGAGAATTTCCCCGGCAAGGTCAAGAATTGCCTCTCCTGCTGGGGTCACATGAGTGAGGTGCTTACCGCTCCGGGCGAATATCTCCACGCCTAACTCGTCTTCCAGCAGTCTTATCTGCTTGCTGATTCCCGGTTGCGATGTAAAGAGGCTTTGGGCTGTGGCCGACACGTTTAGATCGTGGTGAGCGACTTCCCAGATATATCGTAATTGCTGCAGTTTCACGCAAAGGCCCTTGTCAACCGTCCCCGTAAAAATACCCCGCAACGAACCCTTGCACCAGTGTTTTAGAATAAAAATTCAATTTTTTATTCTAAAAGCGAACTACTGCTCGATTTGATTCGCTACTCCATGAGGAACGTGACCCGTGGTGACATGGCCTGCAGCCCGATCGCAGTGAGCCTGCTGATCGTCAAAAAACACATCCGCTCGATAGGAGGTAAGGAATTCAGTCTTGTTCAGACCTCCCAGAAAAATCGATTCGTCGATGCGTATGTCCCAGGCGCGCAGCGTTCTTATCACCCGCTCGTGAGCTGGGGCGGAGCGCGCCGTAATAAGGGCGGTGCGAATGGGTGCTTCACTGGCTGGAAATGCCTGCTGCAGTGATTGAAGCGCCGCCAGGAAACTCTTGAACGGTCCTCCCTGAAGCGGCTCCAGTCTGGCGGCCTTCTCACTCTCTGCGAAAGCCGCCAAACCCTCAGCTTTATAGACTCGCTCGGCTTCGTCGGAGAACAGCACCGCGTCACCGTCAAATGCGAATCGGAGCTGACCCGCCTCTATATCCTGAGGATTCCGGCTCAGCAGGGTTGCCGCCGCCACATGATTTTCAAGTGCCTTTCGAACGTCAGAGGGTTCCGCTGAAAGAAACAGATGACAGCCGAAAGCGCTGATATAGCGCCAAGGTGGCTCACCACCACAAAACGCGGCTCTGGTGATTCCAAGGCCATAATGTTCAATGGAATTAAACACCCGCAAACCTGTATCAGCGCTGTTGCGGGACAGCAGAACAACTTCAACACCCATCGTCTCGGGTAACCGCTCATTGAGACTCAACAATTTGTTTACCACGGTAAACGCGGTGCCCCGAGCAAGCGGAACGTTTTCGTTGTCTATTTGATATTTGGAATACGCATCAAGACCTTCGGTCTCGAAAACGCGGTGCGCCTCATCAAGATCAAAAAGCGCGCGCGAGGAGATCGCGATGACCAGCTTCTGGGGTGTGGATGCTGTCATGGATTAACCAACCCGAACCACCGGTTACCGACGCTCTCGAGCAAAATACTCTCTTGATAATGAAATCACGACAGGCGAAAGGAGCAACAGAGCAATAAGATTTGGAATCGCCATGAAGGCGTTCAAGGTATCAGCGATCAGCCACACCACGCCGAGATTGAGACCAGCACCGACGGGAATCGCCGCCACCCACAACAGACGAAACGGCAAAATACCCCGGGTGCCCACAAGATAAACAACACACCGCTCTCCATAGAAAGACCAGCCTATCATCGTGGTAATGGCAAACAGCAGGACACCCACGGTCACCACCCACTCCCCGCCGGGGATGCTCTGGGCAAATGCCATAGAAGTTAACGCTGCACCGGATTCGCCGGTCTCAAAAACGCCAGTAAGCACAATCACTAATCCTGTCATGGTGCAAACAATAAGCGTATCAATGAAAGTGCCAAGCATCGCTATCATGCCTTGCTCCACTGGCTCATTGGTCTGGGCAGCTGCATGAGCGATTGGCGCACTGCCCAGACCCGCCTCATTTGAAAAAATTCCGCGGGCAACGCCAAACCGAAGAGCCGCCCAGACGGTGGCCCCTGCAAAACCACCGGCCGCTGAAGCACCGTTAAACGCCGCCGACACAATCGTGCCCAATGCTGCAGGCACCTCGGAAAGGTTCATCAAGATAACCAACAGGCTCATTGCAATGTAGGCAATCGCCATAGCAGGAACGACCGCCCCGGCTGTGGCGGCAATCCGCTTGATTCCACCCAGAATCACGGCGCCTACCAACACCATCAAAACAGCACCGGTGGCCTGCCAGGGGATACCCAAATTGGCATCGAGAACCTGGGCAACCGAGTTGGATTGGACGGTATTTGCCAAACCAAACCCTGCCATAGCGCCGAAAATAGCGAAAGCGGTCGCCAAAGGCCGCCACTTTTTACTCAATCCATTCCGGATGTAATACATGGGTCCGCCACTGTACCCACCCAATGCGTCCTGCTCTCGGTAACGAACCGCCAGCACACCCTCGGCATATTTTGTGGCCATACCAAACAGCGCAGTAACCCACATCCAGAAGATAGCGCCGGGGCCACCGATCGCGACCGCGGTCGCCACCCCTGCGATGTTGCCCGTACCAATAGTTGCAGAGAGGGATGTCATCAGGGCTTTAAACGGCGCAATATCTCCTTGCCCCTGACCACTAAAGCCCCCAAACAAAAGGCTAAATGCTGTCGGGATTTTGCGCAGAGTGAGAAAACCCAGTCTCATTGACAAATACATACCCGTGCCCAGTAGCAACACGAGCATTGCGGGCCCCCAGGCATAGCCATTAACCAAGGTCACCAATGCTTCAAAGGTCATAATTGATTGCGCTCCACATCTATTGCCCTTTTGGCCGGCGTATCCTATCCCGCATGACTGAGGGCCTCTCTAAGGCCCTGCTCATGAGGAAATACGCCGAAAACCCCACCCGTATGTACAAATATGATGTCTTCTACGTCCTGATACTCGCCTTTTTTGAGCTCAGTGATCAATCCATAAAAGGCCTTCCCCGTGTACACGGGGTCTAGCAGGATCCCCTCAAGGCCCGCCAGTTCACCAATTGTTTTATAGACTTCCGGTCCGGCGATACCGTAGCCCGCGCCGATATAAGAATCGTTGGTAAAGATCCGGTCCGGAGGACAACTCAAGTCCGCCCAATGCGCCTTGGCCTGTTCCACATCGTCCAGTACCTTCTCCTTGAAATAGTGCTCGTCGTCACACACGGCCATGCCCAGCACACGACTTTCCGGGGACAGCAGCGCAAAGCCCGCGGTCAGACCCGCCTGTGTGCCACCGGATCCAGTCGCACAAACAACAAGAGCCTTTTCAATTCGGGCCTGTGCCATATCCGCAATCAGCTCCTCGGCCGCTGCGATATAGCCCCAGATTCCCAGTCCGTTACTACCACCGGTTGGAATAACTAGTGGCTGATATCCCTGCTGCCGGTGCCGATCTGCCGTTGCGTGAAGCAACGCCTCGAGATTCTTCACATACTCTCTGGGCTCCACCGGGGTCACCTCTGCCCCGAAGAGTGCGTCTAGCAACGTGTTGCCGCCTTCGAGGGGCGGTCGTCCCCGGAGAACCAGCTCGCAGTGCAATCCAAGTTGAGCACAAACTCCGGCCGTCGCTCGCGCGTGATTGCTCTGCAATCCGCCGCAGGTAATGAAACTCGTGTAACCATGCTGATTGGCGTGGGCCGCGAAAAATTCCAGCTTTCGAACTTTGTTACCGGTCAGGGTTGAGCCGGTTAAGTCATCGCGCTTTACCCACAGGCGCTTGCCTCGCCCCCAGCGATCGGAGGCTCGGTCTAGGAGGGTTAGCGGTGTCGGCCGCTGAGCAAGATTCACCCGCGGCGGATATGGGATCGGCGAGGATACCAGCTTACTCGGCTCCTACTGATTTGAGCGTTCCCTTGGGGAGTACAGCATTAACGTAAACCCGCTGCATCTTCATATCGACTCCAGAGGCCACATTTAACTGGATGTAGTGCTCATCCAATCCCGTGATTTTGCCCAAAATACCGGAGGAGGTAATGACCTCATCACCCTTCTGCAATGCGGAGACCATTTGCTGATGCTCCTTCTGACGCTTTCTCTGCGGCCTGATCGCTATAAAATAAAAAATTGCGAACAAGACAACGAGAAAACCCAACTGGAAAAATTCACCGCCCGCGGGCTGTGCGCCCTGAGCCTGCGCATAGGCACTTGAGATAAACATAACAACTCCCTTTTTTGAGGCGCTTACTTTACGCGTTCTCCTACTGCATCGCCAACATCAGATTTTAAAATCGATGGTGAGAGGTGCATGATCAGAGAACCTTTCTTCACGGTAGATGTCGGTTGACAGCGCCGATCCGGACAAGCCTGGCGTCGTGAGCATATAGTCCAGCCGCCAACCCACGTTCTTTGCCCATGCCTGACCACGATTACTCCACCATGTATATTGATCGGGCTCGGGAGTCACCTGTCGAAAGACGTCGACCCAACGCAATTCCTCAAACACCCGATCGAGCCAGGCCCGCTCATGAGGCAAGAACCCCGAATTCTTTTGATTGCCCCGCCAGTTTTTCAAGTCGATTTCCCTGTGGCAGATATTCCAGTCTGCACAAATGATGAATTCCCGACGTTTTCTTCTGAGTGCTCGCAGGTGCTCATAAAAGTGCGTCATGAAGACTTCTTTACGCGCTTGAGCAGCCTCCCCGCTGGATCCAGACGGCACATAAAGTGATACAACGCTCAAACCGTCAAAATCGGCTTGCAGGTACCGCCCCTCGGAATCGACCGGCTCCCAGCCAAGCGAAGTCACTATCTTGTTGGGCTTCTTTCGACTGAATAGTGCTGTTCCACTGTATCCGGGCCTCTGCGCATCGTTATAGAAGCAGTGATAGCCGGTGGGCTCAAAGAGCGCCGGATCAAGCTGGTGGATTTGCGCTTTGGTCTCTTGAATACAGACAACGTCGGCACGCTGCTTTTTCAGCCAATCGAAAAACCCCTTCCTCTGTGCCGCCCGGATGCCGTTAGTGTTGCAGGTAATGACTCTGTACATTGACTTATCTCACAGTTGAACTAGCTCAAGCGTGTTGCCATCGGGATCTCTGAAGCAGATGAACTGGACCGTGGATCCTTGCGGACCAGTGGCCTCCCCGGGCTGCTCTGAAATCAGCTCTACTCCCGCCGCTTTCAAAATAGCAACATCAGTGTCGATATCCTCTGTGATCAGTGCAATCCGCGCGATTCCGACAGCGTTTAGCCTTTGAGGCGGGGCAGGCGGCGACACTGGCTCTTGCCATTCCAGCAGGTCAATCACGATCCGACTCGGGTGCTTCATCAGGGCTCCTCTCACCCTGTAGTGCTCGAATCCCACTGCTCGCGCAACGCTACCCTGCCCTTCAGCGGGCACGGGAGAAAGGAGCTCGAAACCCAGCAATTCGTAGAACTGTCTGGAGCGTTCAAAATTGCTGCAGTTGATATTGACGTGAAGCAATCCCTTTATGTGCATTAGCCCTCCCGACGGGGTGGTGGCTGGATTGTCATCCGCTTGATCTTTGCGCTTAGAAACTCGGGGGCTATCCACAGCATGTAAAAAAAAGTTCTCGCCAGCGTTCCACTCAAATAGCGAAGCTTTGGATGCCTTGCTGAGAGAGCGTGCTCTATATCCCGAACTGCCACCATCGGATCCTCAGCAATGCGACGTAGATTTTGACTATTTGTGGAAATAAACCTTTCGAGCCACTTGAGAGGCCAGTGGCGCTTCCACTCACCTCCCGGATCTTCGCTCTCCATTGCCGACCAGGCCTTGTGATGAAGGCCGAAATACGTCGCCGACATCGGAGTACGCAGCGTGGAGGGATTAACG